>JAJRTP010000485.1 GCA_024278255.1 Chloroflexota bacterium
CAAAATCCTGGAAACCGGCCGGCCAGAAATCAAATCTCTCGCCAAATATAATGCGAACGATACGGGGATGACGTATTTGAATCATGGGTATGAAACGGCCGTTGGCCTGCCCATTTCCATAGACGGCAAACGGGTCGGGGTCATGTGGTTTTACTACGAACAACCCCACCGCTTTCCCCAGGTTGAACTGGAGGCATTGCAGCTTTTTGTCAACCAGGCGGCCATTGCCTACGAAAATGCCCGCCGTATGCAAGAGATGGCCCAACTGCAAAAAGCAGCCGAAGCCTTGTCCGGTGCAGCCGATATTCCTGACGTTTTACACCGCATCGCGGAAAGCGCCTGCGCCGTATTGGGAGCCGATTGGGTATCTGTCCTGTCTTACGATGAAACCCGTTACGCTTTTGACCTGGACAATTCGGCCGCATCCGGTATTCACCCGGCATTGTGGCAAAAGCAGCAGAAAAAAGCGCCACGGCAGGGCGGCACGGCCGAAACTGTGATGGATATGGAATGGGTTGGCGTGCGGGATATTGACGGTGAGGATGATTACCCGTTTTTAGGCAAATGGACATCGCGCCTCATGCAGGAAACCGGATCAAAAAGTTTTCAGGGAGTAGCGCTGACGGTAGGTGAGCAGCGATTGGGCGTTCTGTTTGCCAATTACAAGCAGCCGCACACCTTTACGGAAAACGATCAAAAACTGGCGCGTACTTTTGCTAACCACGCGGCCCTGGCCCTGCGCAATGTCCGTTTGATGACCAGTCTGAAACAAGCCTTCCAAAGTGCCAGAATTGTGGCCAAAGTGAGTACACTTAACGATATTAAGCAAACACTGGAAGAAATCTCAGCCGGTATGGCACATCTGCTACATTGTGGTGCAGTCACCGTGCATGTCTATGATGAGTACAAGAACAAACTGATTTCGCCACCGACAACTTATGGCTTGCACTTTCCAGAGCGATTAGTCCCTGATGTGCAAAATAATGCTCTGATAAAACGTGTTTTGAATATGGCCGATCCAATTCATATTGTGCCTGATGTATCCCGCGATTCCTTATATAATCCAAGCCGTTTTAGCCAGGATGAAGAAATCGCTTCATTGGCTGTCATTCGACTTCATTTCGGGCAGCAGGTCGTGGGTATAATCCATGTAAATTACCGGGAACTCCATAATTTTACAGAAACGGAAATTGAGCATATGCGTTTGTTTGCCGACCAAACGGCCGTCGTCATCCACAACGCGCTTATCTACGAACGGGAACGGCGCCGTAATGCCGCCCTGCAAGCCCTGCACGGCGCTGGAGTAATAGTTACTTCTTCACTGGATCGGGACGCCATCCTGCAACAAATTGCCGAAGAATCCTGCTCGCTGCTTACTTCGCCGGGGAGAAAGGTCAGCTATTCCAGCATATGGCTCATTGAGAAACCGGATGAAGCCAAACTGGTAGCTACTTTTCCATCCGATGAGTTTTCTCGTACTGTCAATGTGATTGGGGACACCATCGAACGGAAATCGGAAAACGGCCGTACCGGGATCATCTGGCGCGTTATCAATTCCGGCCAGCCCCAACTGGTACAAAACGTCCAAGATGACCCCGATTATATCCAATCTCAGGCTGACACCTTATCAGAACTGGCCGTCCCCATCATTTTCAAAGAAAAAATCATAGGCGTTATCAACGTCGAACATTCCGTTATAGATGCCTTTGACAGCCTGGACATTTTGGCGCTGGAAGCCCTGGCCACTCAGGCCGCCGTTGCCATAGAAACGGCCACCCTTTACAGCAAGGCTTTAACCCACACCAAATTGCTGGATGCCGCAGCCGCAGTAGCCCGCTATGCCAATGGCATTCTGGATGAAGAACTTCTGCTGGATGAAATTGTCCATGTCATTGCTGACAAACTCGATTTTCACCACGTAGCCGTTTATCTGCTGGATAAACAGAAAAAGCGGCTGACAATGCGTTACGCCTCTTCGGAAGCAGGTAAACAAATGGTTCTGAACGATCACCATTTACGTGTGGGAGAAGGCATTGTGGGTAAAGTAGCCCAAACCGGACAATATCACCTGACTTCAGATATTCGCCTCGACGGGAATCATCTGGCAAACACCCTTTTACCCCAAACGCAGGGGGAAATGGCTTTCCCCTTGATCATCCGGGGCGAAGTTATCGGGGTGCTGGACATCCAAAAAGACAAAGTGATTGACCTGTCTGACGAAAATACGGCCGCTTTACGAACAATGGCCAAGCAGCTTTCCAATGCCATCCAAAACGCCCGGTTATTTGAGCAAACCCAGGCTGACGCAGATACATTAGGCGCCTTATACCGGGCCGGCATTGCCGTCACCAGCTCTTTGGACCTGGAAAATATCCTCCAGGAAATTGTCACCCAAGCCTGGTCGCTGACGGGCACGCGCGGAGAAAATGCCCGCTTCTGCTGCCTGGTTATGAAGGAAGGAGAAGCGCTGAACTTTATGGCCGCCTATCCCCCGGAAACATTGGCACATCTAAGAAAAACGGTAGGGCAAATCAGTCTGGCTGCCCCTAAAAAACACGGCATTATCGGCCGGGCATTCAAAACCGGGCAGGCGCAGCGGGTAGATGACGTAGATGAAGATGACAATTATTTGCTCTACGATCCGGAAACCCGGTCAGAGTTGGCCGTGCCTATTCGGGTTGGTGATAAAATAATTGGCGTCATCAATGTGGAGCATCCCGAAGTCGGTGTGTTTGATCCGCAAGATGAGAAAGCGCTGGTCTCGTTGGCCGCTTTGGCCGCTACCGCCATTCAAAACGCGGAAACGTACCGGGAAGTGACGCTGCTGCAAAAAGCGGCTAAAGCATTGGCCGGGGCACTGGAGCAAATGGAAATAGTCCGGGAAACATTGCTTACGGCCGTACAACTCGCCCCCCAATCGGAAAGCAGCTTATTATTCTGGGATGAGGAACAAGAACTGTTTGAACCTGCTTACACCAAAACGTTTGCCAAATATGTCCACCGGTATAAAACCACAGCCCGTCCGGATGGCGCTACCCGGCGCGTTGTTCAAACAAACAAGCCGGTTCTTCTGCTGGACACGCTGGAAGCAGATAATGTCAACCCCACTATGCTGCGCAAGAAACGGCGCTCTATTTGCGGCGTGCCGGTTTTGTGCGACGGGAAGGTGTTGGCTGTTCTGCACGTATACGGCCGTGAACCCGACCAATTTTCAGACCACCAAATCAACCTGCTTCAAGCTCTGGCCAGCATTGCCGGCGTAGCTCTGACCAAAGCCCGCCAGTACGAAGAACTCAAAAAGACCAAGGGGATGGTTGGCTCCCGCACAGCCCTGGCCTGGATGGGTATGGCCAGTAATGCCTGGCGCCACAGTATCGAAGGAGATGCCGTTAATATCCGCAATGCGGTTGATATAATTCAGCCAAACCTGATTAAACGTATACAAAACCCTCAAATACGTCAAAAAATCGAAGATACATTACAAATGATTCAATCGTCTGCCAACCGCATTTTAGACCGGCCTATTACGCCCCCGCTCTCCTCTGAAGATGGGGCCGAGTTAATACTTATCAATGATTTATTGCAGGAACGTATCAAACAGTTATGGGAGGATGATGCTTATGCTATGATTCAGGAAACATTAATTCTGGAGGCGACTAAAAACACAACCGTTTGGGCCAGCTCAGACTGGCTGCGGCGGGCGCTAGATATGGTGGTAGATAATGCCAGAGACGCCATGCTCCAATCTGCCCAAAAACAACTGGAGATTGTAACGGCCGTCCACAACAAAACCGTCGAAATTGCCATCAAAGATACAGGATGCGGTATACCCGAAGAAAAACTGAGAGTCCTGTTCACCGGCTCGCCGGAACAAGCCAAGCGGGAGGGTCATCTGGGACGAGGTCTTTTGATGGTACAAGCCATCATGGAAACCTATGGAGGAGAAATCTTCGTCCGGGACACAAATAAAAGCGGTACAATAATGGTGCTGTCGCTTCCCATCGCACGAGTAATACCAACATGATTACAATACCGAAGCTATTTTGCCGAAACCATGTCACTCGCAGATCACATGGCTTCACAGGAGACAAAATCGTGCAAAAGCGTAAAAACGTCGTCATTATAGGCAATAATGCCAACTCACTTTGGGTTACGGCCGTGCGAGACGCCTTGGCTAATTGGGGAACTGTCCAATTCCAGCCAGAATGTGAAGCCTTGGCTAACCCGCAAGAAAAGTCACCCGATCTCTTTTTGGTAGACGCCAGCACCCTGGAAACAGACACCGTACAATTCGTTGCCTCACTCAACCAGGCAAACCCATGTACGCCCATCATCGTCGCTACCACATCTCCAACATGGCGGCGAGCGCGGGACCTTATCCAGGCTGGAGCAACTGATTACGTGCGTCGCTCCTTCAACAAGGAACTCATCTTGGATAGATGCCAAGCATCCTTTGCCACCAACGATCCGCCGGAAGCTGAATGGAATTTTTTACCATGTCTGCAATGAACGGGATTGGCGACAACATGAACCGTTTTCATATTTTGGTGGCAGATAACAAAGAAGAGTCCCTGACCACCTACGGCGAATATCTGGAAAACCACGGATATATCGTCCACAAAGCATCTTCCCCGGAAGAAGCGCGTTATTTACTGGAAAACACCCGGCTTCACTTTGCCATACTGGATTTGCGTCTGGAGCGGGATGAAGATGAAAAAGATAAAAGCGGGCTACAAATTGCCAAGCAGGCAGCCCGCTCTGTTCCCAAAATGATCCTGACAAATTTCCCCGCCTACCAGGATGTGGTCGAAGTGATGAAGCAGGACGTCCATCATTTGCAACCAGCCGTTGAATTTCTGGACAAGCGTACTACAAAACTTGCAGACCTGGCTACGGCCGTAGCTGAAGCCTTGCAGAAATACGTGCAAATAAATTGGGAGTTGGTGATTCATTGGGAATCCCACGGCTCGTTTGCCCAGTTTGTTTATTTGCTGGAACCCAATCTGCCCCAGGAGTATTTGGGAGAACGGACGGCCGAACTGGAAGACCTTTTCCGCAAACTATTTAATGAGTATACCCAAATCACTATTGGCCGGATGCTGGCAGAAGGGGCAGACCGGTTGATTTTACCGGTATTTGCTTTTAATCATTCAGGTGTGGAAACGCGATTTTTGGTATCTTGTGGCTGGCAAACGGCCGTATGGGAAGAAAACGAACGATACGAAAAAGTTGTCCCCCAACGCTTCGGCATCAAAAATATCGGCAAACTGAATACGGCCGACACCGTCCACTTTGGCGCTATCGCCTACACTTTCATGGGAAGCGATTTGGAAGCGACAACAACGTTGCGCCAATTCTACAAAAAAGCAAATGCTGAAGAAATTGTTGCCGCTATCACCTCTCTTTATCGGGACAATCTGGCCGCCTGGTATAAATCCGGACGCTGCCAACAGCCGGAAATTGACCTGCACTCGTTTTACGGCCGTTGGCTGGCCCTCCCCGACCCGGCACAAACACAGGAACATCTAACCGATATCGCTCAGGACATCGCCGTAAAAGCGTTAGCCAACAATCTCACCGAAATCACACTCAATCCCCGCCACATTGAATTTCGCCTCTCACCGGATGAGACGCTGACGTTGCCCAACCCTATTTATGCCTGGGCCAATCTAAAAGAAAGCCATCGCTCTGTCGTGTGGGGGATAACACACGGCCGTTTACATGGCGACACGGTTTTGGTAGACGCCCAGGGTAAAGCCTGGGTAATTGATTTTGCCCAGGTGAGCCAGGCGCCGCTGCTGATAGATTTTGTTTCGCTGGAAACGGCCGTTAAGTTCGATCTGCTCGACGCCAACAACTGCCAGGACCGCTGCCACCTGGAAGAAAGGCTGCGACAAGCCGGCAGTCTGGCTGAAAACCTGACAATGGAAGATGCAGATGATCGTGTTGTCCAAATTTTGGCGGCGCTTACGGCCGTGCTCCAATCGGCTGCCGAATTGGCCGGCTGTGATCTGGAAGCCTACAACGAAGCCCTCTACCATTGCGCCATCGCCCGCCTGAGCCGCTACGATCCCCACGTCTTCTACACCCCCCGCATCCTGGCCACCTATGTTCACACCCTCCTCTCCACCGCGCTTCTCAGCACGACATTTATCGGGCCACCAACCCCCTCCGATCTGCCACCCGAAGGAACGACAGGTTTATGGCTGGACGAAACAAACAAAACTGTCTGGGTTGAAGGCCAGGCCATCGATCTGACTGCTCAGGATTACACCATTCTGGCCTACCTCTACCAACGTGCCAACCAACTCTGCCTCAAAAAAGAGATTGTGGAACAAGCCCTGAATGAACCTTATGACCCCTATGACCGGGAGCAAAGCCGCCTGAATACAGCCATGAGCCGCCTGCGCCGCAAACTGGAACCGGACAACAAATCTCCCAAATATCTCATCACTGTCCGGGCGCAAGGCTACCGCCTGATGACAGAAAAGAACCCCTGAATTGTCAGAAAACTGTGACAGTTTGCCAGCCTCTTATAAGAGAAAAACACAACCCCCGTCAGGTTGTGTTTTTTTATTGCCAGAAAAATGTACACTTCCTGGCTTCGTTTCCTGATAAAATGAAATCAAGTTCCAGAACTCCCAACCCGAACCCAAACCAGCAACCGGTCGAAGGAACCAGAAGTCAACGTAATTCAGTCATAGACGACTGAAAAATCTGATGAAAGGAGCGAAAAAATGATTGAATTAACAGTGTCCACCATCATCATCATTTTCCTGATAGCCCTGATCATCGGCATCATTGTGGGTGTATCCCTGGGACGTCCAAACTATCGATAGGCCAAAACGTGTTAAGGGGATATGGGGTATTGGTGAGGGTGATTTGCCCGGAGCAGATCGCCCTCACCGGAGGTTAATCCAATTGCTTGAGGAGAACCGGGTCTTGCTGCGGATCGCAAACGCCGCACCAGACTGCACCCGCCACGACCAGCGCCTTATACTCGCCGGCCGACGTGCGATACGAATGGAGAATGTACGGCTTCTCCTGTGTATGGGTTTTGCACACAGCCCGCCCGCAAAACTTACAGGCGGCGTGGGCCGGGCGTTCACAATGCCAACATTCCATAACCACACTACTCCGTCATCTGCATATCTTTCGCGGCAAAAAAGTCAGCCGCCAGAACGAAGAGGATAGCCGCATACAGGAGTAAGATAGCTGGAGCCAGGGCTTCCACGGCCGTAAACCCCCCGCCGCTAATCCCATCCGCCAACGCCTGAAAAGGCCAGAACACAAAGCCCAGCAGTTGACTGATGATATTTGTATCGCTGCCTTGCTGCGCCACGGCAAAATTCCGCAGTGATTCACTAATCTCATACCAGCCCCGATTGAGAGCCATCTCACTTAAATTGGAAGCAAAGCCGCTGATAGATTGATTGGTGACGCTGCGGCCAAACAACAACACCGCCAGAATACCAAATACATACACCCGCGACCAGCCATGCGTCACCAAATCTGTGGCGTGTAAAGCTAACACGGCCGTCACCACCATCGTCGAAAGCCATACCGGCGGGATGCCTAAAACCTGGCTGAAAGTAAGCGTTGGCCCGCTGATGAGCGACAGTAGCGCCAGGAGAAGCTGCAAGATACCTGCGGCGATGATGCTGCTGAGAAATACGGCCGTTAAATACTCAATCCGGCTGGGCAGACGCACCAGCCAGGGCGCCAGTTCCACCTTATTCGCCCGCGAAGCATTCGTCAGCGTAATCAGAAAAACCAATGCCGCCCCAAACAAACCAATCACCAGAATATAATAGGAAGCATCCGGCGTCTTTTGCCGCGGATTGAACAAAATGAACCAAAAAGCCAGCGTCAAAATCAGATAAATAACCCCGGCCAACGAGGTAAACAAAGAGCGAAGCAGATAACTGGTCAGCGTCAAAATTCGGTTCACGACAGCACCGCCCTTTCATACACTTCCGCCAGTGTAATTTGCTTCCGTTCCACATGCACCACGTCATACCCTTCCTGGAGCAGCCGCGCCAAAATCTCCCGGCGCAGTTCCATCGCCTCATTCCGCAGCACAACCGACCGGCCATCCACCTGCACGTCTGGATTGAGCGCTTCCAGAGACGGAGCAATTTCCCATAAATCCCGGTCGGCCGTAATGATAGTGTGCGGGCTGACAGTGAGAGCATCTACCATACTGTTCTGGTACTGGATGCGTCCCCGATTCAAAATAACAAGCTGGGTGCAAACCTGAGTTACTTCCGGTAGTTGGTGGGAACTAAGCAGAATGGTTTTGCCTTCAGCGTGCAAGTCTTGAATACGCTGTAACATCTCACCCTGCCCGCCGGGGTCCAGCCCATTCGATGGTTCGTCCAGCAGTAAAAAAGGGGGATTACCGATAAGTGCCTGGGCCAACGCCAGCCGCTGCCGCATCCCTTTGGAGCAGTTGTTGATGGGTTGGTGCGCCTGGTCGACCAGTCCTACCCTTGTCAGGCTTTCAAAGACGGTTTTCTCTATTTCCGAAGAAGGCACACCGCTAAGATGGGCTACGTAGGATAAATACTGACTGACTTTGAGCCGGTTGGGGAAGAGGAGCCGTTCCATCTTGTAGCCAATTGTGGGCCACTTGCCGGACAACGGCCGTATATCCCCCGCATCTGGTTTAAGCAAGCCGGCAATCAGGCGAAACAGCGTCGTTTTTCCGGCCCCATTTGGCCCCAAAATACCGACAACTTCACCTTGTGTAATTTTCAGGCTGATATTATCCAGCGCCTGAACCGAGTAAAATGATTTGGATACGTTATTGATTTCAATCACGCGCAGACCTTCGTTTTATGTTGAGATGCCTGTAGCAGGCGTGTAAGTTTACCACAGCAGAAAAAGGTAGCAACGAAGCTGTTTTACCGCAGAGGCGCGGAGGACACAGAGGTTTTCTCTTCAATAATTATTTGGTTGTCTTTTTCGGGGGATGACTCAAATTCCCCTTGACACTTTGTAGGACGATTTTGCAAATCGTCCAGAGAGCAATTTACAAAACCGCCCTACAAAGTGTCAAGTTAACTTTTCAGATTACGGAACCGTCCCTTTTTCGGTAAAGGTAAAAAAAGAAGATCAACGCAGCCAAGCCCAGCAGCACGGCCGTAACCGCCCCGGACTTTTTATGATGGGGCGAGACAGATACGGCCGTTTCCCGTTCTCGTAACACCTGCGCCAAAACGGGCTGCCAATCTGGTATCACTGCCCGATCTGGCAGGCTGTATGATTGGTGGCACAGGGCCAGGTAATCAGCCTCCTCCGCAGCCCAGCGCGCGTCATCCCAACCCAGTTCCGGCTGGCAAATGGCCCGGATACGCGCCATGTGCGCCGCACCGCCCTGAGGCAGCAGCAGGCCCAGCCGCACCCGGCGCAGCAGCAAATCATCCAGATGCACCACCCCTTCAGCGCGCGCCGCCCAGCGCAGTTCCGCCCACAACGTATGCGTACCGGGGATGCGCGCCAATTCATCCGATTGGGCCGCCTGCACTAAAGCGGCCGCTTCTGCCCCATAATGGCCGGTCAGACGGCGGCGATCCGCCTCATCCAGGTTTTCCCCGCCAGGCAAATCCG
>JAJRTP010000486.1 GCA_024278255.1 Chloroflexota bacterium
ATTTCCAGCGATACGCGCCGGGTGGTGAATGAGGTGTTGGGCGCGCTGCGGGATGAGATGGCGCGGCGTCTGGGCTTTAAGGATATTCAGGAGCTTTCTTTTTGCTGGGTGGTGGATTTCCCCTTGTTTGAAGATGATTTGGAGGACGGGCATTGGGCGCCGAGCCATCATATGTTTACAGCGCCGAAGCGGGAGCATATTCCGCTGCTGGATACGGATCCCGGCCGGGTGTTGAGCGAGCAGTATGACCTGGTGTGTAATGGGTTTGAGGTGGCTGGCGGCAGTATTCGGATTTGGGAACGGCCGTTGCAGCGCAAAATTATGGAGCTAATCGGTTTCTCCTGGGAAGAGGCAGAGGATCAGTTTGGGCACATGCTGGAAGCGTTTGAGTATGGCGCGCCGCCGCATGGTGGTATTGCCCCCGGCATTGACCGGCTGGTGGCTCTGATGGCCGGCGAACCCAATATCCGCGAAGTGATGGCCTTCCCCAAAACGGCACAGGCTACCGATTTGATGTCAGATTCGCCGTCTGAAGTGGTGCAGAAGCAGTTGGATGAACTGCATATTGCGGTGGTTTTGCCGGAGGAACGGTAATCGGTAATCGGTGTGCAGTAAAAGGCTGGCGTGAGAGCGCTGGTTTTTTTGTGCAGGAATTTTGTGTCTTTCCAAAATGTGAAGGCGAGCACATGAGTTTGCCCAGAGTGGGCAGGCGCACGGAGATGCGGAGTGGGCAGACACACGGGTCTGCTCCTACAGGAAGAAGTCTTTGAGGGCGGCGGAGATGTCGGCGACGATGGCGTACCAGTCGGTGGCGGGGCTGCGGGTGAGGGTGAGGTTACGGCCGTCTATCACCAACGTCTCAATTCCCTCTACCACAGATAACGCCTGGGCCACGGGAGAGCCTTCCTCCATTTTTTCAAGCGAGGTGTAGGTTTCCACACCCTCTTCGGCCAGAGGCAGGTTGGTGTAGAGGTGCATGGTGGTCGCGTCGTCGCTTAATTCGGTTTCGATGTCTATGTATTCGGACATGGTTGCGTGATGCGTGATTCGTAATGCGTATTGCGTAAAGATGCCCAATACGCAATATGTTTTTATCTGTTCCTTTCTCAATCTGTTGTACTCACTGGCAATTATACTGAACGGCCGTAACTTTGTCTTGCCAACCATGATAAACGAGTATAATAGGCGGAAAACAGGTTACGGAGAAAAATCTTATGAACAAAGCATTTAGTTTTATGGCTGGCGCCTTGTGCGGCGCATTGATTGGCGGGGTAACCGCTTTGTTGCTGACGCCAGCTTCCGGATCAGAATTGAAAGAAAGTGTGGTTGAGCGTTGGGAAACCGCCAAGCAAGAGGCAACCACTGCCATGGAAGAAACGCGCATCCAGCTTGAGAATGAATACCGGCAGAATATCGGGGACTCTGGATAAGCGAACCACGGATAAACGCGGATGGTGCGGATGAACACGGATTCGGAGATCATAGAATCATGTGTTCATCCATGGTAAAAATTAGGGGGCTGGGGTGACGTTTAACCAGTAAGTGGCTGATTCGTTAACGAAGGGGGTTTGGGGCATGATGACCAGAACGCCGCCGCTTTTACCGATGTCCATGGTCCATTGACCCTGGTTGAGGGCGTTCAGGGGCAGCGGCGTTACGGTGGGGTTGGGGCCGCCTTCAATAAACTGCACAGACCATTGTTGGGGCAGGGTGGTACCGCTGGGGATGAAGCCTTCGGTTTCGGTGACGGCCGTATCCCCCGCCAGTTCATACGTCCAATCCAGTTCCGGGATAGTGATGTAATCCAGCGCCATGCCTTGCCCCGTAATGTCATCATCGGTCAACACTTCAAAGCGGATAAGAACGTTCTGGCCCACATAACTGCTGAGTGAGATGTTTTCTTTGAGCCAGCCATTGCTGGCGCGGCTGTCTGCGGTGCTGCGGCCGTTGTAAGCCGGGCCAAACTCGCCCACAGCGCGATGGGTGGGGGTCAGCAAATCCCAGGAAGCGCCGCCATCGGTAGAAATGGACACGTAACCGTAATCATACTCATCTTCCAGATCATACCAGATATTATATTTGAGTGCGGCCTGGTCAAGCTGCGTCAGATCGGCGGTGATGGTCAGGGAAGCATCCAGTAAATCCACCACGGGCGCGTACCAGACCAGGGGGCTGCCGGTGGGCGGGCTGTCCATAAGAGGGACAGTTGTGTCGCCGGCAAAGGTGATGGTGGTTTCGCCGCGCAGCTTGTTCAGGTCAATGTAATGAACGCCAAACTGCTCCAGGGTATTGGTTACGTCCAGGGTTTCATCGCGGGGGACAGATTCTTTGTATGACGGCCGTCGTAAATTCAGCGATTCGTAATTGTAGCGCGGCCCGGCATCGGGGTTGTCCAGGTAATTGGCAGCAGCCCAATCGGCGGTGAATTGTTCCAGCGTGGTGTCTGGCTGGTAGCCTTGCAGGATGGCGTAGACGCCGGCCAGACCGTTGGCCGGGTGGCGGGACAGTTCCTTGATGGCCTCGTCCCCCAACTGCTCCCAGAGATAGACGGAATAGAGGTAGGCGGCGGCGTAATAAGGGTATTCGTTGTCAAAATCCCAATCGTTAAGAGCAATTTCTGGATTTTCCAGATAATCAATGGTCGTCGCTGTATCGTCAAAGCCGGTGTAGACTTCGGCCAGTTGGGAAAGCCCTTCATTCAGCCAACGGGTTTCCCCGGCATCCACGTACCATTGGATGAGGTGCTGCACTTCGTGTACCAGTGTGCCGTAGTACAAGTCGCTGCCCAACCGCAGTTCGTTCATGTTCATGTAGATGATTTCCTGCTCGTTGGAACGGCCGTAAAGGGTGCGCGGGTGTTCGTCATCACTGTTGAAACGGCCCAGTTCGTCGTCGGTACCGTTGCCAGTGTGCAGGATGGAGATGTGGGGGTCGCTGTCCATGCCGGGCGACCAGACATCCCCGAACAGGTTGGTGAGACGGCCGTAATACTCCGTCTCAAAGCGGTCGGCGGCTGCCTGAATCTGGGTGGGCGGCAAATCCAGGCTGTCGTCCACCCAGAAATAGGTGTGGTCGGTGACGGCAATCAAGGTGGCCTCTACCGTTTTGTCGCCATCGAAAAAAGTTTGTTTGTCGCCGGGCTGGAAGGGGGCGGTGGTGACGGTGCGGTCGCCGAGGTCTTGCTTACCCAGGCGCACGGCCGTATCAAAGTAATCGTGGGTAGGGTACTCTGCTTCCAGAAGCCGGGTCAGGGTGTCGGCAGCGTCCGGGGGGATGGGCTGCTGGTCAATCAGGTCGGGCGGGGTGATGTCCAGTTGGGTGGCCGTGACGGCCGTGGGGGTGGCTACGGCCGTAGGGGGGATGCCGGTGGGGGGTGGTACGGCACTGTCATTGTTACGGCTTTCATTGGTGGGGGGCAGTGTAGGCGGGGGTGTGGGATTAGCTGGTGCATTCTCCCGCCCGGACTCCAGCGTTTGCGCCGTACCCTCAACCTGTGCTGTCTGTTCCTCTGCATACCAGGCATAGCCAAATATCCCTGCGGCTAACAGCACAATGCAGCTCACACACAACGCCAGGAACAAGCAGCCGCCCAGCGCCAACCATAAGCCTTTCTTTGACGAATTATTAGTTTCCGGTGTAATTGGTTCGTAATGTGACATAATTACAAGAATAACGGTAACATTCTATCTGTCCATAGTAAATAATCCCCGCTTTGACCGATTCTCATTTAATTGTAACCGTTTGTGAACGCGGCGTAACTGAAAAGGAGCGGATGGGTTTTCCTTTTCGGGATTCATGGACGCGCGGATTTAACTGAATAGGCGGATAAGCCCGGATAAAAAATTGAAAAATCCGGGAAAACCCGCCCGACCCTTTTTATTTGTGTACCGATTCCAGAGAACACTCGCTCACTCGCAATAAAACTAAGAAGGATACTATGAAATACGCACATATTATTGGTTGGGGCAGCTATATACCGGATAGAGTATTGACCAACAACGACCTGGCTCAAATTGTAGATACTTCGGACGAATGGATTTACAAGCGCACCGGCATCCGGGAGCGGCACATTGCGGCGGCTAACGAGACAACGGCTACACTGGCGTTTGAAGCGGCTGCTCGTGCTTTGGTGGTGGCTGATTTGCATCCCTCGCAAGTGGATTTGATTATTGTAGCTACGTCCACCCCGGAATATATTTTCCCTTCTACAGCCAGCCAGGTGCAGGATTATTTGGGGGCAACCCGGGCCGGCGCTTTTGATTTGAGTGCGGCCTGTTCCGGCTTTGTGTATGGTCTGGATATGGCTACGCAGGCTATTGCTACCGGTTCTATTAATAATGCCATCGTGGTGGGGGCGGAGACGATGTCCCGTGTGCTGAATTGGCGGGACCGGGGCACGTGTATTTTGTTTGGCGATGGCGCCGGGGCGGTGGTGTTGAAAGGATCGGCCGTCCCCGGCGGGGTGATGGCTTCTACTTTGCGCTCGGATGGTTCCGGGGGGGATATGCTTAGTTTACCGGCCGTCTACCACAATCCGGTGCCTACGCTGGGCGTAGAATATTTTCAGAACGGCCATCACAAGAACACCATTTCCATGGACGGCCGTCAAGTATTTCGTTTTGCCACAAAAGTGATGTCAGCCTCGATTAAAACGACAGTGGCCAAAGCCGGGTTGTCCCTGGATGAGGTCTCGCTGATTATTCCCCACCAAGCCAATACCCGTATTATTGAATCCTCGGCCAAGCGGTTGAAAATCTCGCCAGACCGCTTTTATTTGAATGTGCAGAATGTGGGCAACACATCTGCCGCTTCTATTCCTATTGCTTTGTGTGACGCTATTGATGACGGCCGTTTGCATCCTGATGAGAATGTGGTATTCGTTGGCTTTGGCGGCGGCCTGACCTGGGCAGCTTCGGTTGTCAAATGGGACGTATCTCCGCCAACCATTTCCCGGCGGCGGCGAGAGTGGAAACGGGCACGCTATATTTACGCCCGCTCCCGCTCCAAAGCCAAGCGGTGGCGGCGTAAAGTGGTGGATCGTTTTTCTACGCCGCCCATACCAGAGGCGCGCTTAAAAGATGCAGACAAAGAGTAGCGAAACATTATCCAAAAACCCCCGTGCTGGCTGGCAAATACCTGTGGCGGCTTGGGGCATACTAATTGGCCTTTTCCTTTTGATCGGTCTGGTCATCTGGCTGGCTCCCTCGGAATTAACCCTGGGGCGGGGAATTCGTACCGTTTATTTGCACGTTGGTTTGACCTGGGCCGGGTTGGTTTGCTTTGTGGCGGCCGGTCTGTTGGGGGTGGCGGTGGCGCTTTCCGGGCAGCCGCGCTGGCTACGCTGGCTGCGGATTACCGGCTGGGCCGGGGTGATTATGTACGGGGCAGGTATTGGCATGAGCATGGTGGCTTCCAAAGTGAATTGGGGGTCGGTGTTTTTGCAGGAACCGCGTATGGCGGCGGCTTTGAATGGTCTGGCGATTGCTATTATTGTTCAGATTGTGATTAGTTGGCTGCCTATCAAGCGGTTGAGCGGTATATTGGCTGTTGTGCTGGTGATTTTGCTCTTCTGGATGAACCGGCAGGCCAGCCTGGTGCTGCATCCGCCCAACCCCATCGGCACGTCTCCTTCCCAGCGAATTCAGACGACGTTTTTTGCGGTGTTTGTGTTGTGCAGTCTGGTAGCGGTGTGGGTTGTCTGGTTTTTGCGCCGGGTTGTTGATTAGTTTCCAGTGTTCAGTTTTCAGTGGGGACTTTACTGAAAACTGAACACTGATTACTGCCCCCTGATCGCCTCTGCCATGTGCCGCAGGATGGTTTCTTCATCTACGACGCCTTCGATGTGGACACGGCCGTTAATCACGGTATGGGGCAGGTAATTGATGGAGTAGCGGGCTACGGCCGTGGTAAACTGATCCGCCATCACCATAAACGTGCGCACATAAGGACTGACAACGGCCATATTGAACAAAGGATGGGTCATCATGGCCCCCGCCTCATTATCCGCCGCCACGAACACTTCCAGTTGGACATCTTCCTTCAATTTTGCCAGTTGAATACGGGTCAGAGCTTCTGACGTGGAACCGCGAAAAGCGACTGCCTGGATAGCCGTTATAAAAGAAGTCATTTGGTACCCGTCCGGCAAACCAATGAGGCGCACGCCAAAATCCTGCCAATCTTCCTTCGTACCCCCCATCACCCCAATCACCGGCCAATAATCATAGTTGATGCGGCGCGGTAAGATCTGGTATTGAATCTTGTCAAAGCGGTTAGCCAGCGTGCTGCACAGAACGGCCGCCTGTTTGTCTTGCTGTGCGGCCGTTTCATCCCCCCAGACAATCAAATGTACCGGTTCTGACAGATAATCCAGCAGTTCCGGCAACTGTGCCCAGGTTTCCTCATCAAACGGATTTTCTTCGTTGTTTACTTGTTCTTCAGCCATAACGGGATTTATATGCGTATTGCGGACAGTTGGCAAATAAAAAATGCCAGGCTTTCCGCAAAAGCCTGGCATTTGTCATTTAGGGATAGTCAGGGTTTAGGGATACTGTGCCCGCATGTCCTGATTTTCCAGGTTGACAGGGATAATAAGCACCTGTCCCGGATAAATTGTGGGAGTGGAGGGATTGTAACAGCCGTTATACACGTAGGGGCTGTGCATTCCGTAACCATAGCCGTAATACATCGGATCAGCGCCGTAAGGAACGGCTACTGGCGGATAGCTGTAATAACCGTAACAACCATAGTTAGCTTTGACCAGCATATCCAGCGGTACCTGGAAAAATTCAGCGATGGAGTACAGTGTGTCGCCTTGCTGTACGGTGTAGTGCATGATACACGGCGGGTAGAACGGCTGGGAAACGCTGCCTACGTCGTTGATGGTCAGGTTAAGGTCGGGATTGATCCAGCTTGGGTAAGGGATGCCGTTTTGCGCGGCAATGGTTTCCGGGTTGGCGCCGTAGCAACGGCCGATCTGGATGAGCCATTCGCCTTGTTGAACGACGTGGGTCAAGGGCGCAATTGGCTGTACTGGAACTTCTTGCCCGCCCATTCCGGCCGTTGTATCACCACCGGCCGTTGTGTCACCGACACCACCGCCAGCCTGGTCATCTGTTCCGCCTGTTGCGTCGCCACCAGCTGTCGTGTCACCGCCAGCCGTCGTGTCACCGCCAGCCGTCGTGTCGCCACCAGCCGTCGTGTCACCACCAGCCGTAGTGTCACCACCGGCCGTCGTGTCACCACCGGCCGTCGTGTCACCACCAGCCGTTGTGTCGCCGCCGGCCGTCATGTCACCGCCAGCCGTCGTGTCGCCGCCATCTGTTGAGCCTTGCTCAACGGCCGAATTGATGACAATGGCTACTGTTGACTGAGTACAGTTACCA
>JAJRTP010000487.1 GCA_024278255.1 Chloroflexota bacterium
ATGATGATCACATCTGCCGTATTCTTCATGATTTTCACCTCTGGGATAACAATCTGCCGGATAGATGCGGCTGATTATAAGACGCTTGAAAGCAAAAGAAAATGTCAGCCGAATTACCGTCTCCTTCACGCGCTACAGCCGTAAAAATCAGCATAATAGAAGCAGGGTTAGCCTGTCTGAAAGGAGGACACTATGCGTACCCGTTTTCCTGTTTTTTCTCTGGTTCTGAGTACACTTTTGCTGCTGTTTGTTTTGGGATTGTTAACGCAGGCGACAACGGCCGTTACCACCACCGACCAGTTCACCTACCTGCCCCTCATCCAAAAACCGGGCGCCCCGCCCCCGCCCATCCTGCCGCCCGCCATCACCACCACCACCCTCACCATCTCCTCGTACCAATATGACCACCCGGACTGCATCATCCCCACCCAACCGGGTGATTTTGTCTACCCTTACCCGCGCATCAACCACGACTGTGTGATGCAAAAGCCCAAAATTGACCGGCAATTTATGGCCGTTATCCTGCAAAACAGCGCCATCTCCCTGACCGTCCTGCCGGAATTAGGCGGCCGTTTGTACCAAATCGAAGACAAAGCAACCGGGCGTCACCTACTCTACAACAATCCCGTCCTGAAACCGACTGCCTGGGGTTGGCGCGGCTGGTGGCTGGCAGCCGGCGGCATCGAATGGGCCTTCCCCACCGACGAACACGGCCTGAATGAGTACCGCCCCTGGCAGTACGCTACGCAGACGTTGAGCAACACCGCCACCATCACCGTCAGCGACGTAGAGGACAAAACGGGGATGGAAGTCGGCGTCACCCTCTCTCTGGATGCGGATCATGCTTATGTGACCATCAACCCCTGGGTGAACAATGGGACGGCCGTCGCCCAGGATTACCAGTTCTGGCTCAACGGCATGATTGCCCTCAACGACAACCACGTCTCGCTCAACACCGAGTTTCTCGTCCCCACCGATACCGTCGTCATCCACTCCACAAATGACAGCCAGATTCCGGGGCCGCATGGGGAAATGGATTGGCCGGTTTACAACGGCCGTACCCTGTCCAGCTACCAAAACTGGACCAACTACATCGGCTTTTTCGCGCCCAACCTCAACGACAACTTCACCGGCATTTACGATCATCAGGTAGATCAAGGCATTTTGCGGGTGATGGACAGAACCGTGATTCCCGGCCATAAATTCTTCGGTCCGGCCGATCTTGGCTCCGGCTTATGGACGGATGACGACAGCGACTACCTGGAAATGTGGAGCAGCGGCGTCACTCCCGACTTCTGGACGACTGTCTCGCTGGCTGCCGGAGAAACCATCTCCTGGACAGAAAAGTGGTATCCGGTAAACGGTCTGGGCGGCGTGGATACGGCCAATGAGCAAGCGGCGCTGCGGCTGGTGGATACGGGCACTGGGGCAGAATTTTGGTTGATGGCTACGGCCGTCACCCCCGGCACGCTCTCCATCTGGGTCAACGGCAGCCAGCAGGCAGAATGGCCCGTCAGCCTCAGCCCCGGCCAACCATATTCTGGGAATTGGACACGGCCGTCCGGCGTAAACGGCCCCATCACCCTGCAACTGGCCGACAGTGCAGGCAGTATCCTCATCTCCTGGACGGAGTAACAAAAAAACGCCTGACGTTCCAGGGAACGCCTGGCGCTTATAAGGAGGTGTTTGCCTTAAGAAAATCTAATTGCCCATAGCTCCTTCCCGGATTTCGGCCGTGACTTGCCTGTCGCCAGCATTGGCAAAAGTCAGTTTGATGGGAATTTCCTCGCCAATTTCCAGGGCGCGATCCTTATCAATACACATCACGTGCAGACCGCCTACTTTCAATTCTACCGTCTCCCCCGCCGGAATATCAATCACACCGCCGGGCACGGGCCGCATCCCCATCACATCGTTCCCTTTGTCATACATTTCGTGAAGTTCAGTCGCGCCGCACAAATCCACCGACGCGCCCAACAATTGCTCATCTTCACCGGTGTTGTTGACAATGGTCATGTAAAAAGCAGCGTTAGGAGCCGCTGCCGGGGCATTACGTCCCCACACATCCTGCACTTCCAACGCGCCGGAACCGCCCCCGGAACAAGCTGCTGCGCCCAGAGCTACGGCCGTAAACAACACCAACATCATCAGACGTTTCATTGATTTCTCCTGTTTTTATTGTGATTTTTTGTTAACTTATGTTATAAACATCATTGTATAACAGGAAAACCAACTGTGCAAAAATTCACAGAGGTGCAAGTAATGGACACATCTATTCCCAACAGACGGCAGGCGCAAATAATCGTCTGGCTGCAAGAGAATGACACCCTCACCATTAAAGAACTGGTTGCCCGGCTCAACGTCTCAGCCATGACAATCCACCGCGATTTGGACAAACTGGCTGCCGCCGGACTGGTGCAAAAGGTGCATGGCGGGGTCAAACTGGCCCCTGAGGAATCGCTACAAGGCCAAACGGCCGTATCCCTCCCCTGCGTCATGTGCGGCACGGCTGTATCCTCCCGCACCGCCTTCACCATTACCCTGGATAACGACCATAAAGAGACCGCCTGCTGCGCCCACTGTGGTATTTTGCGCCTCAGCCAGCTAGACGGAGTTGGTTCCGCCCTGACGCCTGATTTCATTTACGGCCGTATGGTCAACGTCTTCCAGGCCTGGTTCCTTGTCGGTTCCGACGTCCAGCTTTGCTGTGTTCCCGGCATCCTCAGCTTTGCCCGCGCCAATGACGCCCAAAAATTCCAACAAGGCTTCCACGGCGAGGTGATGGATTTTACGGCCGTGCAGCAATACCTCATCCAGACTCATATGCACTGACAAGATGACAAGGTCAACCAACGCCTCACCTTGTCACCTCTTCACCTTGTCATCCCCACTCCGCCGCGCCTCATCCAACCGCCGCTCCACTGCCCCCACGCGCCCAGACAACGCCTGCAAATGCTGCAATATCTGGCCAATTGCCTGTTCCGTTGTCAAATCACCCTTCTCCCACTTTTTCACCACCACTTTCAAATCATACGCACTCATTATTTTCCTCTCCGGTGTTAACTGTTTTGTGCTAAACTATATTATACGCCAACGTATGTTTATTTTATAGGATATAGTATATATTGTCAACATCAAATATAACGAATCTACCATTCTTTACATAACCGGCATTGTCGTTTATACTAACCGCATGGCGAACGGTGAATCAGAAGAAAAGACAGTTCCGTGGAGTATTGTCCTGATGACGGTAGGCTTGATTGTCGCAGGCACGGCCGTAGCTATATTAATTTTTATGCCGCGGGGACAAACTTTGCCGCAGCTATTGGAAGCAGCCACTTTGCCAACGGCCGTACCGGATACGGCCGTAGACAGCGACGTCATCCTCCTCCCCGAAACCCCTCTGGAAGAACCAACAGACAGCGAATCCGCCTATCCCGACCATTTCGTTTCCGCTGAAGAAGTAGAAGCCCAGACTATTACCGGGCAGCCCCGCCAAATCGTCATTCCCGCTATTGATTTAGACGCACCCGTAGGCGGCATCGGCCTGGCCCCGGTAGAGAGCAATGGGCAATACTATCTGCAATGGCAAGTGCCCAACGATTTCAAAGCCGGCTGGCACAACACCAGCGCCCCTCTGGGAAAACCCGGCAATACCGTTTTGAACGGGCACAACAATATCTACGGCGAAGTATTCCGCTATCTGGCCGATTTAGAAGAAGGGGATGAAATCATCCTCTATGATAATAAGGGAACAGCCTTCAACTACGCCATCTCCCAAATAGAGATATTACCGGAACGCGGGCAGCCTCTCGAAGTGCGGCAAAAAAATGCCGAATGGATTATGCCCACCGAGGATGAACGCATCACCCTGGTCACTTGTTGGCCTTACACCGACAATACCAACCGGCTGATTGTTGTTGCTAAGCCGGTAGAAAATAATGGGGAAAGTATATCCCAGAGTAACGCAGGTAATATAGTTGATCAATAAGGTAAGTTTGTTTTGATTCAAGGAGGTCTTAAAATGAGAAATTGGAAACGCACCAGTCTGATTGTCATATCGTTATTTGCTCTGCTGTTTATTACCGCCGCCGCTTACGCCCAGCAGGAAAGAGGCTCCATCCGCGGCGCTGTCTACCAGGATGTCAATGGAGACGGCCGTTGCGTGGAAACCGGTATCGCCGGCGAAGTGCCGGTGGAAGGGATTACCATCGAGTTTGTCAGCAGTGACGGCGAAACGGTGCAAACACTCTACACCGGTTCTAACGGGACGTATGGCCTGGTAGCTGTCGGTCAAAGCTACTGGGAAGTCACCGCCAAACCTGATCCGACCAAATGGATCGTCACCTCCACGAACCCGCTGTTTGCCCCGGTCTTTCCGGAAAACGGCCTCGTGCAGACCGGCTACAACTTCTGTGTAGCCAAAGGGGCTAATGCCATCATTGTGTTGCCGGAATCCGGCGCACCGGCCGCCCAACAAACAGGTAGTTTGTTACTGATAGCCACGGCCGTATTCGGCATCTTCCTCTTCACCATGGGCGCAGGCCTGGAACTGGCCCGCCGTCGCAGCTAATCGTAATGGAGGTAATGCGTGAAGGTTCACGCATTACCTCCATTACGGGATCAATAACACCTTCCCTAACCCCGGCCGGTCAAGCAAATACTGGTGGGCTGCTGCCGCTTCCGCCAGGGGAAACGTCTTGTCAATCAGCGGGCGGAACAACACCTCGTCATACCAATCCACAAGCTGCTGCATCCATCTTTGCTGCAATTCCGGCGCAGACCACAACTGATTCAAATCCACTCCCAGTACCCCTTTATTATCTCGCATCAGCTTGAGCGGTGTATAATAAGGTAGCATGATCAGCCCCCGCAGCCACTGCCGCCGGGAACGTTTAGCCGCACCGCTCATACTGTTCAAACCATAATTGATCAAACGGCCGGCAGGCATGAGCAGCCGGTAATTTTTTGGCCAGTAAACGCCCCCCAATGAGTCCAGAATAATTTGCATGCCACGACCGTCACGTTCTCCCCGGAAAACCCGCTCAAAATCCTCCTTCGTCATATCCACCACATGCGCCAGACCGCGTCTCCGGAGTAATTCATGCCGGGTTAAAGGGGCCGTGCCAAACGTGTCCGCTCCCAAAATAGTCGCCACATCCAGCGCCGCCAACCCCACCCCTCTGTCCGCCTGATGAATGAGAACCGCATCCCCGGCACGCAAAGACCCCATCACCACCAACATCTGGTAAGCCAGCAAATAATTGACCGGCATAGCCGCCGCTTCCTCCACCGGCATCCAATCAAGCCGCCGGAATACCTGCTTGTGCGGTACGCAGACCACATCGCTGTAACCGCCAAATTGAGTCAGGGCAAACACCTGCTCCCCTTCCTTCAGGTCGCCCACCCCCTGGCTGACCTGATCAATCGTCCCGGCAATCTCAAAGCCGGGTACCAGAGGCGTTGCCGGCATTCCCGGATAAACCCCTTTGCGGCACAACACATCTATAAAACTGACGCCAATCGCTTCCACACGAATGCGCACCTCGCCGTTACGCGGGATAGGATCCGCAGTTTCCTGCATTTTCAAAACGTTCGGGCCGCCAGTTTCAGTAATCCAGATTTGCCGCATCAAAATTCCATACGCTGTTGGGATGGTGAAAAGTATAACGGCTGCGGCCGTATCAGTCGAGATAGTTCCGGTTATATTTGAGCAATCTCTAAATCCCATTGTAATCCGCCGGGGATAGGAATAAAATACGGACGACTCACACCACTAAATGTGACACAAGCGATAACAAATGAGCGAACAGCTTCCGTACATGAATCCTTACAGTGTTGATGAGAACGCCCCCAACGGCCGTTTATTTTACGGCCGTCAGGCCCTTCTCCAGCAAATCAGCCAACTCATCTTCCTGGATGAGGAGGCTGATGCCGGACAGCCCATCATTCTTGTCGGGCCGCCCCGCATCGGCAAAACAGCCCTGCTGCGTCACATCCAGGATGGCGACCTGGGGCCAACCATTTTCCCCATCACCATCAATCTGGAACAACTAGCCACGGACAGTCTCAGCGCTTTTTACTGGAACGTGGCCATAACGGCCGTACCCCAATTAGCCCCCTTCAACCTTGACTACACCCCGCCCGACCAGGCCGCTTTCATCGGCGACCCGCAAACCGCCTTCCAGGAACAGTTCCTGCAGCCCGTCAATGACGCCCTGGCTGACAAGCATAGTAACGGCAAACTACTATTCCTCTTTGACAATCTCCAGGCGCTGCCCCAAACATCAGACGAAGAAACGGCCGTGCCCCTCTCCCCCGCTGCCATCCATAACATCCTCAACCAGGATGACATGGCTGCCTGCCTCTTCACCTGGCAGGGGGACACGGACAGCCTGGTCCAAACCCACCCGGATTGCCAATCAGCCCGCATCATCGCAATCGGCCCCTTGTCCGAAGAAGCAGCCATCGCTCTCATCCGCCAGCCGGTCAACACTATTATTGTCCGGGATGTGGCCGCTTATATTGTCCAACTAACCGGGGGACGGCCGTATGCCATCCAAAAAATATGCCACGCCCTGTATGAAAGACAATACCGGCTGCAACTGAACCAGATTACCGCAGCCGACGTAAACGCTGTCTTAACCACCGACCCGTCACTGTTCCCCGCAACGGCCGTTACCGAACCGCCCGTCTTTACCATTGCCCCGGAATCCGGGGGACGGCGCACGGTGCGCCATGTGCGCCGTGTACCTCCCCGACAGCGAAATGCCTTCCTGGCTGGGGGCATCATCGCCTTTATCGTCCTGGCTGTCATCCTCCTGTTCCCCGTCTTCACCGGCAAAAGCGCCAGCCAGCAGTTAGCCTCTGCCCTGGAAGACCCCACCATCACACCCACGCCCCTGCCCACCACCACACCCGAACCCGTCACACCGGAAATTATTGAAATAGAAGTCCCCGTCACGGCCGAAATTGTGGTTACGGCCGTTACTGTCATCGCTCCCACTGAAACGCCGCCCGCCACGCCTACAGCCACGCCCACAGCTACCGCCACACCTACAGCCACACCCCTTCCCGACATCCTGCCCGCGCTGATCACTCGTGAACAAGACCAGATGGAGATGGTACTCATTCCCGCCGGCACATTCCTCATGGGATCAACCGAAGATGATTTCCGTGCCGCTCCAGATGAACTGCCCCAACACCAGGTCACCCTTGACGAATTTTACATGGACAAATACGAAGTTAACGTTGAGCAATACGCTGCTTTTCTCAACAGATTGGGGACATACATCAAAGCGTGCGAGCGAGTTGACTGCGCCTGGCCCCGCGAACTGGCCGGATACACCAGTTACCTCGTCGAACAGGATTTAGGGGATGGCACCGTCCAGTATTTCCCCCTGGCCGGCTTCTCAAATTATCCCATGAACCACGTCAGTTGGTACGGTGCCGATATGTATTGCCAATCAGTAGGCGCCCGCCTGCCCACTGAAGCCGAATGGGAATATGCTGCCCGCGGCGATGACGGCCGTATCTTCCCCTGGGGCGACGAAAATCCCGACCCCGACCGCGCCGTCTTCAACAGTGACAGCTTTGATAACGTCAAACCGGTGGACGCCTTACCCGATGGCGCCAGCCCCTTCGGCGTCCTGGGCATGGCCGGCAGCATGTGGGAATGGACGGCCGATTGGTACAGCGACACCTACTACGAAGAAAGCCCCCGCCGCAACCCAGCCGGCCCCGAATCCGGCCTGAATAAAGTGACCCGCGGCGGGGCTTGGCCCAACAACAATCTGGCCGACCGCCTCCGCGCTACCAACCGCAACGCTTTCAGCCCGGACCTCATCAGCGCCCTCGTCGGCTTCCGCTGCGTCCTCGATCCCTAATAATATCGTAAGGCGATTTAGCAAATCGCCCCACCCAATACAAGGAGAAACTCATGAGTGAACAAATGACAGACATGCCCATCAGCCCGGAATTATTGAAAATCCTCCGCTGCCCCGTCGCCGTCCAATCCGACGAATACGGTGACGATCCGGGACGGCTGGAACTGGTCAAAGGTTATTGGCTGGTCTGCGCCGACAGCGGCCTGAAATACCCCATCCGTGACGGTATTCCCGTCATGCTCATCGAAGAAGGCGAAAAATGGAAAGACACACCGGTAGATGAACTGCCTGTCCCGCCCCCGTCTGACTAACCGCAGCCCGATCTTGTAAATCGAGTGGCGATTTACAAAATCGTCCTACGATTACAAAGGAGACCTTCCCATGAAAACGATACTGCAAATCGAGGATAACCGGGCCAACCGTATTTTAGTGGAACGGGTACTGGAACCGTATGATTACCGGCTGATCCAGGCTGAAGACGGCGAATCCGGGGTCAGTATGGCTCTGGAAGAAAAGCCCGACCTTATTCTGCTGGACATGGGCCTGCCCGATGTGGATGGGCAAACGGTCGTTACCCTGCTCAGGCAAATTCCTGAATTGAAAGAGGTGCCCGTCGTCGCCATCACTGCCTGGCCGGAAGAAACGGCCGTAGAAATGGCCGAACGTTACGGTTGTGACGGCTGCATTCTCAAACCCATCAACGTAAAAACCTTTCCAGACCAAGTTGCCGCCTACCTGGATTAAGTAGGGGCAGACCCACGTGTCTGCCCTCTCAGGGCGAACACTCAGGTTCGCCCCTACAGGACATCGTTAAATCTGTATGGATTTAGTACCTGCCAGCAAATTCACATACGAAGAGTTGATCCACGCATATAACCAGACCCGGGTGGATTATCTGGTACCTATGCCCATGAATGTCGCCCGTCTAAAGGAATATTCCCGCGTCTACGACGTTGATCTGGACAGTTCTGTCGTCGTAGTAGACTGGGAAAATGACAATCTGATCTATGGCCTGGGGATGTTGGGTGTGCGTGATAACCGGGGTTGGATCACCCGGCTGGGCGTCCTGCCTTTCGGCCGGCGCATGGGCATCGGCGGCCAATTGATGGATGGACTGATTGCCAGCGCCGCCCGCCTGCGCCTGGCCCAGGTCTGGCTGGAAGTCATCAAAGACAACGATCCCGCCCACCGCATGTTTCGCCGTTACGGCTTTGTAGAAACCCGCGAGCTTGTCGTGGCCCGCCGCCCCCCCAACCCCGAAGGTACGCCCAACGTGGAAGATCGTGTCAAACGAGTCACTCCGCTCAACCACGAAGACGCCATTATCCTGCTGAGTCACCGCCAGGAACGAGCCAACTGGCTCAACCAGACCAAATCCATGCAAAACGTTCACAACCTGTCCGGCCTGCTGGTGGAACTGCACAATGGCGGGCGCGGCTGGGTCACCTACCACGCCGGACTGCTGCAAATCACCCGTATCATTGTGGAAGTAACGGCCGGCGATCCCACAGAAGTGACAGAAACCGTCCTCAACATACTGCATCAACGATACAAGCGGCAGGACGCCATCGCCGAAAATATGTGCGACGACGCCCAATGGCTGGGGTTCCAGCAGGCCGGTTATTTTGAATCCTTCCGGCGCATTGAAATGGTAAAGGAGATGCCCAAATGACGCTGAACCCCACGGCCGTAGCCCAAGCCGCCCAACGCTTAAACGGCATCGTCAACCGCACCCCTGTGATGACCTCCCGCACCCTGAACCAACTGACCGGCCGGGAAATCTTCTTCAAATGCGAGAATTTCCAGCGCGTCGGCGCCTTCAAATTTCGCGGCGCATACAACGCCGTCAGCCAACTCAGCGACGCCGAAAAAATGGCTGGCGTCATCACCCATTCCAGCGGCAACCACGCCCAGGGTCTGGCGCTGGCGGCCCAACTGCACGGCGTCCAGGCCACCATCGTCATGTACGAAGAAGCGCCCGCCATTAAACGAGAGGCCACAGCCGCTTACGGCGCAGCCATCGTTCCCTGCAAAGCCATCGAACGGGAAACCGTCAGCGCCGCGCTGACCGCCGAACGCGGTTACACCTTCATCCACCCCTACGACAACGACAATATCATCGCCGGGCAGGGCACGGCCGCTTGGGAATTCCTGGAAGAAGTAGGCGATCTGGACATCCTGCTGACTCCTGTCGGCGGGGGCGGCCTGATCAGCGGCACAGCTCTGGCTGCTGCCGGGCGCAGCCCCGGCTGCCGCGTCATCGGCGTAGAACCGGCCCTGGCCGATGACGCCGGCCGCTCCTGGCGGGACAACAAAATCCACACTCTGGACACTGTCTCAGACACCATCGCCGACGGCCTGCGCACTCGCTACATCGGCCAGCGCAACCTGACCGTCATGCGCCAATACGTCCACGACATGCTCACCGCAGACGAAGCCGCCATTATTGACGCCCTCAAATTTCTCTGGCAGCGCCTGAAACTGGTCGTGGAACCCAGCGCGGCCGTCCCCCTGGCCCCTTTTCTCAGCGGCCAATATACCGGCCCCGGCCAGCGTGTGGGCATCATTCTCAGTGGCGGCAATGCGGATGTGGCGGCTTTGTCTGCCTATTTTTAACCATTTGTAGGGCGATTTTGTAAATCGCCCAAAGGACGATTTGCAAAATCGTCCTACAGGAAACAGCATGATAAAAGCAGTTATTTTCGATTTTGGCGGTGTCCTTTTACGCACGGAAGACCACACAGGCCGCCGCCGCTGGGAACAAAAACTAGGTCTGGCTGAATGGGAATCCGAGCAAATTGTCTTTAACAGTGAGATGGGGCACCAGGCCCAGCACGGCGAGATTACCGTAGAGGAATTGTGGGCCTGGGTAGGCGACTATCTCGACCTGTCCCCGGCGGAATTGGCTGCCTTTCGCCGCGATTTCTGGAGCGGGGATGTGCTGGATGTGGCGCTGGTAGAGTTGATTCGGGGGTTACGGCCGTCTCACCAAACCGCCATGATCAGCAACGCCTACAACGATCTACGTCACGTCCTAACCCACGAATTCGGCATCGCCGACGCCTTCGATCTGATCGTCGTCTCCGCCGAAGAAGGCATTATGAAGCCCGACCCGCGCATTTTTGAAATAACCTTGCAGCGGCTGGGACGGCAGCCGGAAGAAACGGTATTCATTGACGACTTCGCCCACAACGTAGAGGGTGCCCGTGCCGTCGGTATGCACGCCATTCACTTTACCCCCGAAACTGACTTAAGAGCCGAATTAACCGCTCTCGGGGTCTTTTAATGGAAACACGAATTACACGGATCGGACAGATTTGTGCGGATAAATATCCGTGAAAATCCCCATCATCCGTGTCATCCGTGGTTCCAAAATTATCGTCACCTTCACTCTCGATTGAGCCAACCAGTGTTACCATGAAATACGCAAACAAAGGAGGCGTATCCCATGAAACATTGGCTCAATCTGGCTTTTCTGGTTTTATTGTTGACGGCCGTCCTGACAATTATGGCGCAGGCAGGCACGGCCGTACTCCACCCCCAACCCCTCACCGCCGCCCCGGACAACATCCTCGACCTCTCCCTGGAACCTGTAGCTGAAGGGCTGGCCCTGCCCACCAACATCGTCCCCAGCAATATCCCCGGCGACGGCCGTCTCTTCATCGTCCAGCAGTCAGGTACCATCCGCATCGTCACTGACACCGGCAGCATTTTGTCTACGCCCTTTCTGGACATCGCCAGCCGCACCCACCTCTTTGGCGAAAACGGTTTGCTGGGGCTGTCTTTCCATCCAGACTATGCGAATAACGGCTATTTCTACGTCTACTACACCGACGAAATCAGCCGCGACAACCGCCTCTCCCGCTTCCAGATCAGCGCCGTCAATCCCAATCTGGCCGATCCCAACAGCGAACAAATCCTGATGACCATCCTTGAACCGGACGACGGTCACAATGGCGGCGACATCAAATTTGGCCCCGACGGCTATCTCTACGTGCCGGTGGGAGATGGCGGCCTGCACGACCAGAACAACCCCAACCCCTATCCCCAGGATTTGAGCAGCCCTCTGGGTAAAATTTTACGGATTGACGTAACCGGCGGCAGCCCCTACGCCCCCGACTGCGGCAGCGCTCTCTACACCATCCCCGCCGACAATCCCTTTGCCGATGGTCCAGGCGGGGCGTGCGATGAAATCTGGGCTTACGGCCTGCGCAACCCCTGGCGCATCAGCTTCGACCAGCTGACCGGCGACCTGTTCATTGCCGACGTGGGTGAAGTTTCATGGGAAGAGGTGAACTGGCAGCCAGCCAACAGCACAGGCGGGCAAAATTACGGCTGGCCCTGCTATGAAGCCAACGCCGCCTACAACTTGACCGGCTGCGCCCCCGCCAGCAGCTACACCTTCCCCATCTTTGACTACGACCACAGCAATGGCAACTGTTCCGTCACCGGCGGCTACATTTACCGGGGCAGCCGCTACCCAGCTATGCAGGGCCACTACCTGCTGGCCGATTTTTGCAGCGGTACCGTTTGGAACCTGAACCGGGAAAACAACGTCTGGCAAAACCACAGTTACGATTTGTCGCTCACCTTCCCCACTACCTTTGGCCAGGACCAAGACGGCGAATTGTACGTCCTGGAACATGGCGGCGCGCTGTCTCACATTGCCGAAAACAGCCCGTTGCCCGCCCTGAGCATCCACAAATCCGGCCCGGCGGAAAGTGCGCCGGGCGCGCCCATCATTTACGAAATCAGCGTGACGAATGACGGTGCAGTAGCAGCAACTAATCTCCTCATTACGGACACCATTCCTGCCGGAGCCACGCTTCTGAGCATCGGCAATGGCGGCGCGGTCAATGGAGATGTGGTTTCCTGGACGGCCGTATCCCTGAACGCCAACAGCAGCCTCACCATCACTTTTGCCGTGACGGCCGCACAAACGATTACCAACAGCGTGTATGGCGTGACGGCTGATGGGGGCTGGACGGCCGTAGGCAGCGCCCCCGTCACCACCCGCATCATCGCTCCCCAACTCACCCTGCGCAAAGCCGCCCCACCCACCGTTCTCGACGGCCAACCCATCACCTACACCCTGACCGTAGTCAACAACGGTACACTCGCCGCCAGCAACGCCCTCATCACCGACACCATCCCCCTGAACACCAGTCTCCTCAGCACCGATGGCACGTTGAATGGCAGCATTGTTAGCTGGCAAACGGCCACGCTGGCCCCCGGCGGCCAAATCCAGGGCCAACTCGTCGTCACGCCCACCCTGCCAGTCAGCGATACATTGGTTATACGCAATGAATTTTATGGCGTACAGGCGGATAATGCGGAGGAGGTGAGAGGCACGGCCGTCATTACCATCATCAACGGGAAAAGCACGTATTTACCCCTCATCCAAAAGTAGCCGCGGCTACGGAGTTGTGATGTAGAAAAAATCCCGGTCAGACGGGTGCAGGTAACGGTTGGCCCGGTACTCCATCCCCTTCATCAATGGTTCGGCGATTAGCTCATCCCCATCGGCGCGGATGGCGGCAAAGTGCGTCCAGCTTTCGTTGATGTCCAGCAGCAGGCTGTTGGCTGCCCCCGCTGCCAGCATCGTTTCCGCCAGAGCGGGCATACTCAGGCTTGGCCCGGCGACAAAATAGAGTACCTGCCCATCTTCGCTCAAGCCCAAAGCAGAACGCCACGTCACCACGTCACCATCAATACTGCTGCCCCAGGTAGCGGCCGACCCGTTGTAAACACGCTCGTTAATCTCCCCGTCCTCGGTGATGAGCCGGGCATTTTGCCGCCAGGCGCGGTACGCCCCGTCAGCCGGCACGCTGCCGCCCCATTCACCAATCAACACTGCGCCAGCCTCGGTTATGACCACGGTAGCGTAACCTGTTTTGGCCGGCAGCGCCGTCAACCCATCCGCCATGGCCCCATACGCCCC
>JAJRTP010000488.1 GCA_024278255.1 Chloroflexota bacterium
AACAATGATCTCGAAGAAGCGGTCGTTACGGCCGTACAGGGACGACGGCCGTAAAATGGTGTAAGGAATACCGCTTTGCCGAATCAACCGCTCGGCTTCCCCTTTGGCTTTGAGCAGGGCGTGGCTGGCCAGGTGGTTGGCATTCATGCGGCTGACGCAGATAATTCGCTCGATCCCGGCGCGGCGGCTTTCTTCGAGGAGGCGCTCTGTGCCTTCGACGTCTACGTGGCGCAGCAGCCGGTCCCGCCCGCGGGCTTCGGCTCCGGCCAGGTGGATGATGGTGTGGGGCTGGGTTTCTTCGAGTTGTTGGCGCAGGGTGAGGGGGTCGTTGATACGGCCGTGGTAGGGCGCGGACGTAATGCCTTCTCGTTGGAACCAGGCCATGAGGGAACGGCCGATGAAGCCGGTGGAACCGGTGACGAATATCATGAGTGTATTGTACAAGCAGTAACGTGATGCGTGAAGGCGTACAGCCTGAACATATGAGAATGTTGGCAATACGCCAGTCACCCTTTTATAATCTCTGGCATGACACGCTTTTGCCTGATTGGGCCGACGTATCCGTACCGGGGTGGGATTGCCCATTATACGACGCTTTTGGCCCAACATTTACGGGAGGAAGGGCATGAAGTATTGCTGCTCTCTTTTTCGCGGCAGTATCCGGGCTGGCTGTTTCCCGGTAGAAGTGACAAGGACCCCAGTGAACGGCCGTTGCGCACGGAAGCGGAATATATTTTGGACCCAATCAACCCGCTCACCTGGCGGCGTACCTTAAAACGGATAAAAGAATGGCAGCCGGATGTAGTGATTATTCCCTGGTGGCACCCTTATTTCGCACCGGTCTGGTCATTTTTGAGCCGGGGTATCAAGCGGTTAGACTTCGCACCCCAGTTGATTTTTATTTGTCACAATGTCTTACCGCATGAACAGGGTAAATTCAGCAAAATTGTTTTACCGATAGTGATCAAGGTAACCTTGAACAAGGGCGACAGCTTTATTGTTCATTCGCAGGCAGATGGGGACATTTTGCACACGCTTTTACCCCTGGCACACTACACGGTTACGCCGCTGCCTACGTATGCTGCTTTGGGAGATGTGGATACGACGGCCGTGGAGCTACCAGTCACATTACCGGACGATCGGCCGTTGTTATTGTTTGCGGGTTTTGTACGGCCGTATAAGGGGCTGGATATTTTGCTGGATGCTTTGGCAATTGTTGTGCAGGAACGGCCGTTGCACTTACTGATAGCCGGCGAATTCTGGCAAGGTGGTGAGGCGCAGTACCGGCGGCAAATCCAGGAATTGGGTATTGAAGAAGACGTGACTATTATCAATGAATACCTGCCGGATGAATTGTTAGCCGCTTGCATTGACCGGGCAGATGTAGTGGTGTTGCCGTATCGCAGCGCTACGCAGAGTGCGATTATTCAGATGGCTTTCGGCCATCATACGCCGGTAATTACGACGAATGTGGGTGGATTGGCTGAGGTGGTGGAGGACGGCCGTACCGGGTTGGTGGTACCACCGGAGGATGCAACAGCATTGAGCATAGCCATTAACCAAGTTTTTGCAGAAGATTACGTAAAAACATTTCATAATAATATCAGGCTAAAAAGCAACCGTTTTTCCTGGAAGTCCTTAACCCAAAACATACAATCTTTAACCGGTATACAGTTCTCCCTCCCACATTGAAACACGTTTAGCAGATCAAGGGAGCGAAAACGGCAATTTAGTTGCGGTGAAACATACTTCTTATGCAAGTAACAATTATCATTCCCAGTCTAAACTCACCTATCATTGACCAAGTACTGCTTAAAGTTCAACAGCAGTCTGCCTGGGATAATGTCGGGGAACTGTTGATCGTGGGCAAAGATAATCTCGGTCTTCTTCAGGAAAATGAACGAATCAAACTGATCGATACGGATCAACCCGTATCAGCCCCAAAAGCACGTAATATTGGCATTCAAGCAGCATCACATGATTTGCTGCTCTTTTTGGATAGTGATTGCTTGCCAGAGCCAACCTGGCTGGAGGAACACTTAAAAGCACATACAGCCGGATACCAGGTTGTTGGCGGAGGGGTGCTGCCAGAGGGGGAAAACTATTGGCGCCTTAGCTACAACCTGACCTTATTTCATGAGTTTTATACAACGGCTCCCCCTGGTCCCCGCCAATACCTGCCAACATTAAATTTGTCCGTACAACGTCAAGTAATCGAGACTGTCGGGTTGCTCAACGAAGCGTTGGCACGAGGGCAGGATATTGAGTGGACAGCCCGCATGAAAGGTGCTGGATATATGCCTTATTTTTGACCCCAAGCGGCCGTGGCCCATCAACATAATCGCACTAATTTGCAAAGCGTCTGGCATGATTGCGCCCGTTCCGGGTACCACATGCGCCAGGTGCGTCTGCATCATGCAGGCCAAATGAATGCACCGGGCTTGTTACAGTATCGGCCACTTGTGTTGGGCTTGTCACCGGTCATTGCTGCCTGGGCGACAGGGCGTATCTTGCGGTCACGGCCGTCTACATTTAAGCAACATTGGAAAACTATACCAGCCATATATTTAACCAAAATCGCCTGGTGCTGGGGAGCATCACATAAATCATATGACGGCCGTTCATAAAAAAGTCCTCATTGTCACCCTCAATTGGCGTCAAGCAGAAATGACTGTGGAATGCGTCCAGGCTTTGCAAGCTATGATCTACCCATCTGTAGAAATCATGGTCATTGACAATGGGTCTGGAGATGAATCGCCACGTATCCTAAAAGACAAACTTACAAATATACATATCCGCTGCTTACCAGAAAATATAGGCTTTGCTGCCGGTTCAAATGTTGGGCTACAGTATGCCTTGAATCACAATTTCGAATACGCCCTCCTCATAAACAACGATGCATTTCCAGCACATGATATGCTGTCAATTTTAATGGAAGAAACTGCACCCGATATCGCCCTGATGTCACCAAAAATTTATTATGAGGCAGAACCGGAACGGATTTGGTTTGCTGGTGGCCGTCAACACCCAACATTGCTGGAATTACTTAATCGGGGGCAAGGAGAGCTTGATGGAACTTCCTGGCAATCAGCACAAGATGTTGATTATTTGCTGGGCACTTGCTTACTGGTTAATCTTACTGCAATAAAAAAAGTGGGTTTATTAAATGAACAATACTTCATGTATTATGAAGATTTAGATTGGTCTATTCGCTTCCGTACAGCAGGGTATCGGCTGAGGCTGATCGCCGATGCTCACTTATATCACCGCGCAGCAATAAGTAGCGGCGGTACAGATTCACCTTTACGCCGATATTATCTAGCCAGGAGTAGCTTCATCTTTTTTTATTCTCATCGGCAACAAGGAAAATCATGGGCTATTTTGGTATTCCGCACGCTCAACGCCATTAAACAAGTGGGGGTATTATTGCTCAGTGGAAAAGGGAGTGTAGCAAGGGCTTATTTACGGGGTTTACACGACGGCTGTCGTCTAGTCAGGGAGTCTGCCAAAGCATGAATGCCACCCAAAAACTATTTAGTAATTCTGCTTTAGCTTTCACCAGCAAGATTGTCGTCAGGGCCAGTGATGCTTTAATTTTTATAATGATCGCACGTATGGTCGGTGCAGAGGATGCAGGCATTTTTCGTTTAGGCAAAATCTATCTGTCCCTAGCTCTTGCTCTTTCGGCCTGGGGATTACATGATTTACTCATTCGGGAAGTGGCCCCGAAACGAAATGAAAGTGGCAAATATCTGGTTAATTTTTTGGTGATGCGCTTATCGCTAGCCTTTATTGCCTTCATCATTTTGCTATTTTTAATGACATTGGACTTACCTTACAGTGAAGAAGGCAAAAAGGTTATTATTATATTCAGCCTGGCTATCTTTACAGAAGCTGCTTTCGTGATTTTTGAAGCATTTTTTGTGGCACATGAGCAGTTAATTGTACCGACGATGGCTGGTATGGTAAGCGGTTTTGTTAAGGTTAGCGGAGCTTTCTTGCTTTTAATAGGAGGCACCACTATTGTCTCTGTGGCCTGGATGATTCCCATCGGCAGTATGGTTGGCGTGTTGTTGTTTTTTCCGGCTGCTATCAAATTATTTAGAAAAGTACCCCAAACCGCTTCGCTTCGTCCCGGATTTCGCTTTATCCGCAAACACCTTCATTTAGTTACCGGATTTATACTTATTGGTATTTTTTATAATTTAAACTTGCAACAAGATTCGTTTTTGATTTCATTATTCCTGACAGAGAAGGAGTTGGGGTGGTATGGAGCTGCCCAAACCATACTATTAGGCTTTCTCATGTTGTCGGCGGCCATGCGCATAACAGTGTATCCACTTATGGCTCGTTATCATAAAAAGGAACCTGAAAAGCTGGTGTTTTTTTACCGAAAAATCAATCAATATTTTATTATTGGCATTTTACCGATCACTATTTTAGTCAGTATACTTGCTTATCAGATCATTGAACTGGTTTTTGGCAAATCATTTGCTCCGGCAGCACCGGCCTTGCAGTTGATGATTTGGGAAGTCTTTTTTACTTTTTTGCACATTCCCAATGCCCGTTTGATGTTGGTTGAAAATCGACAAAAGCAACTGGGGTGGATCATGGGTGTTGGTCTGTTGGTAAGCCTCATTTTGAATTTATGGATGATACCCCAGTATGGCCTGGTGGGTGCCGCCTTAAATCGATCCCTGACAATGATGGTTATTTTTTTGATAACATATTTTTATGTAAGACGGTCTTTAGTAACATTTCAGCTTTTTCCCTTACTTATTAAACCAGGGATAGCGGCTTTGCTAATGACTGCCGTTGTATTGACATTGCGCAATTCGTTTATTCTCTGGCCGATATTAGCTGGCCTAAGTATTTATTTATTCGTTATTATTCTTTCAGGTGGTGTGACGAGAGAAGATCGGCGTTATTTACACCAGCTTATCCAGCCACGGAACTCGTCTGCCATGTAGAAAGATCAAGTCCTATTAAATCAGCAAGGCGATCTGTATCTTCTGCATAATACGTTTCAAACAGATTTTGCCTTAATGAGGCATCTAATTTTTCTGGTTCGTGAGCAGTCGGTAATAAATTGATCGTGTTATTTCCCACCGAAACCAATACACGTTGCCAGGATGACGGTAACAATTTAATTTTTTCACGAACTTTATATACGTGTCTGTGAAACAACAAAACACTGCCGCCACGATTCACATTGTTATGTAGAAGAGATGGAGTAAACGCAGTATTAATCTGTAAAAAAGAGAAGCATTGGGAAATAGCCGTTTCTGGCCTGTTTTTAAACTGCTCTTGAATAAGTATAAGTATTTTCTCTGATGGAAAAAGTGACAGATATCGTTGTAGCTGGACAAAATAATAGCCGCGACTACGTAACTCAAAACGGCCGTCCTCCAGAAAGTATTGTTGAAAATCGGCATCGATAGGAAAGAAACCCCGTCGTACGTAATGCCAAAACGCAGAATAGGCTCGGTCTACTGGGTGGCGCAAACTGACGATGAACTTGATATTATCACCAAGTGTTTCTCGAATCCGGTATGGTACCTTAGGGTGATTCAAATAATTAGGTGTTGCCTCGCCCACAGCAATCTCCTTTTGTCGGAACCGGAAATGGTACGCATACCAATTTATCCCTTTATGAAAATGCTGATCGAAAAAGAAAATTTCTTTATCGGATGGCATAAACAAATCGGGATGTTCAGATAAACACAATGCTAACCAGGAAGTTGCTGCTTTTTGTGCGCCAATAATCAAGAAGTTCGGTAACATGAACTCATACCTTTTTGTGTAAGCATGTTACAATTTTATTATAAAATACGTGCTTTGCATCCAAACATTTAACTTGAACATATGGAAATCCAAACAAACCCTACCATAACTCTTCTTTGCCCCTCTTGCTGGGGGACTCTTGAGCAAAACCATTGTCCCAATTGTGGTGAATCATTCAGCCAGACATTGGACATCTTAGACCTGCGGTGGCCTCGCCCCCCTTCCCTAACAACGGCAGAGGAAACTCTAGTAACCAATTTGGTGACGCAATTTGAAACAAAAACCTATAGAGAGTTGGTCACGCTCCGATTTCAAGACCTTGATGCCCCCCCTGAATTTTTGACATTATATCATGATTATCAAGCCAATTTACAAACACGCGGGAGGAGTATGATGGACATGTTTCAAACACGCCTTTCAGAACATTACAAAATACCGGACCGTCAAATAGCTTTGGATATTGGTTGTGGTGTGGGCACGAGTACGGCCGTACTTGCCAATCAGTTCGCTCAGGTTATTGGAATTGACCCATCGCTGCCAGATCTCATTCTGGCCAAAAAATACTGCCAGGAGCAACACATTGAAAACACCTTGTTTGTTCAAGCCTTCGCCCAACAGATCCCCCTTCAAGATAACCTTGTCAGTTATGTAGTAGCTCTTAATGTCATTGAACACCTGTTTGATGTTGAAAATGCCTTTGCCGAATTTCACCGGGTCTTAAAAGCTGACGGGTGTTTTTGCGGGGATTCACGCAATCGTTACGATCTGTTTTTTCCAGAACCTCACGCACAATTGCACTGGGTAGGATTATTTCCCCGTCGTTTCCAACCATGGTATGTTCGTACATTTAAAGAACGGCCGTATGTTAGCGCCCATTTACTATCCTGGCTAGAATTGCGTCGGTTTGCAAAACATACCTTTGAGCAAACAACCATAACTTATCCATTGGTATCTGCGTATGGGCAGCCGGTCCAAACAGATAAATGGATACACCTCTTAGAGAAAACCCCTATTTTCCGACATCTGGCATTGATTATATTTCCATCCCATTTACTACTAGCCAAAGTAGGGAATCCCTTATCTAACACGCATTAATCCAGATATTATTCCTGATAATACTTCCAATGGGTTATAGACGAAAAGGGGTGAATTATTATAATTAGACTGGAAATAAATTCAATTATCAATAAATATCAAAGGAGACATATTCATGTTAAAACACAAACGGTTAGGTTTTATCTTATTGGTCGCAACAATGATGTTCTTGGTTACTCTGACATCAGCTTTTGCCGCAACCAATACTGGTATTGACGTTGTCAACCTAGAAAACGCCCCTGGTACAGTTGTTGTGGAATTTTATCAAGCAGATGGCACTTCTGGTGGCACACTTTCTTCACCCATTAGTGCTTTGGGTAGTTTAAACTTCTACATCCCGAACACCAGTATTGCTTCTGGTCAATATTCAGCCAGAATTAGTTCTGATGTACGTGTAGCAGCAACCGTGGGGTTAACCGATAGCAGCCAGGAAATTGGTGATGATTATTTAGGCACCGATTCTCCGGCAAATGTCATCAGTTTCCCGCTCGTTTATCGTAATTTTGGTTCGTGGAATTCACAACTCGTTGTGCAAAATGCGTCTGATACTTCACAAACAGTAAATATTGAATTCTTCAAGAACGGTTCTACGTCGGCTGACGCCTCTGATTCTGCTACAATCCCAGCCTTCTCTTATGTTATATTCGATATGGCTAACTATGGCGGCTTTGGCAACGATTACGGTGTAGCAGTCGCCACCGGGACGGCGCCTCTAGCCGGTGTCGCATTAGCCGAACGGGATCCGGGCACAGGTGTACAGAACAAAGCTCAATTAACTTACCGGGCATTTACTGCCAGTCAAGAAGGTCAATCATTAGTTGCCCCATTATACTACAAGAACTTCAACGGGTTTGCTACAGGTTTGAATGTGGTAAACCGGGGTAATGTGGCCACAAATGTAACCGTTGAATTCCGTAGTTCAAACGGAGTCTCCGGTGGCCCGTGGACAGCTACCAGAAACAACCTGCAGCCAGGTGAGGGGTATACTTTCTATACGCCAAGCATTGCTGGTTTACCCGATAACCTTTTTGGTTCCGCAACCATCACATCTTCAGCAGCTAATATTGCTCTGGTTGCTTCACACTCGCGGTTTGCCAGTGGCTCTCAACAAGCATTCGCTTATGAAGCAGTCAGTTCGGCAGCCGCCAGTGGTTGCGTAGCTGCCCCTGTTGTTCAAAATCGGACAACCTGGAAATCTGGTCTTAATATCTTGAACTTGGGCAGTTCTTCTGCTAGTGTCACTATCAACTACTCCAGTTCAAACCCCTCAACACCAGATGCCAGCCAAACAGTTTCTATACCAGCTAATGACGGGTTAACCGTCTATATGCCTACAGATGGTACGACAGCTTCAGGTTTTTATGGTGGTGCTACCTTTGAAAGTGCCTCAAATATCGTTGTCTTGGTTTCAACAGCCAACTCTGCGGCCGGCATTGCTCGTAATTTCATGGGTGTAAATTATACTTGCCCCTAAGCAAAACCATTTATTGATAATTGATTAAAAAAATAGCCGGGGTTAACATACCTCGGCTATTTTTCTGTCTGAATACTACAATATCCGTTAAAATGTATTGGTTTACTTCCTACAATTACTGTGTTGTTTGGTAGCTGAACTATTCCACCAGTAGTGTTTGTCGTCATTTATTTGTCCTTTTTATATAAATCTTGAAATTGGAATTGGCTATGATAAAAATTAGTAAAACCCTGCTTTTATTGTTTTTACCCTTCATTCTGTTTGCTTGCTCAAATTCGGCTAACGATACGGCCGATGCGCCAACAATAATCCTGACCGATACTCCAGCGACAGCCCCCTCCCCCTCTGAAAGCGAATCCTACCCACCTCCTTATCCTGAAACAGAAACAACAATAGATAGTTATCCAGGCGTGCCATCACCTACCCCAACAACTACCCAACTAGAAGGATTAGAATATCCTCTTGATTTACCCATCCCGCCAGAAGGCTTAGCTACCATTGGCGGTTCTATTATTGATGCTACTACCCGACAAGCACGTCCGGAGAGTCTTATTTATTTAGGTAAATGGGTACATACAGATCAAGGTTTGCCCGTTGTCAGTCTTGATCGGCAACTAGCCCCTGTTTATGTTATAGAACCTAACGGCCGTTTCTTGTTTCAAAATATAGACCCGGGCGAATATGCCCTTGTCTTTTTCACACCTGATTATTCTTTTCTACTAGAAGATGAAGAAACTGGGGAATCAATTAAATTAGAGGTAAAACCAGGAGATATTATAGACCTTGGCCAATTTGAATTACCTTGATTTTTCACTACTTAACAAAGATAAACAATGAGTCGTTTAGGAGAGAAGTTATTAATTCAGCTAAATGAATTGATGCCAGATCAGCATCAAGCACTCTTGGCTGCTAAACAAAACGCCAGTTCATATAACGCATTTTTTGCTGAACGAGCACTCTCTTCTTTTATGCCCTTCGGCCCATTAGATTTCACTGGCCTTGATGTAATGGATGTGGGCTGTGGCCTTGGTGCAAACCTACTTCACATTCATCACCTGAACGCCGCATCTATCATAGGTTTGGACATTAGCTCTGATCAATTAAAACACACACAAGCTTTGTTTCAAAAACAACACCCTGAAATCGCTGCACATGTTAAGTTTTGTGCAGCCGACGCCGCACAAATGCCTTTTCCAGCTAATAGTTTTGATGTATTGGTAGCAGCAGATACTTTTGAGCATATCACCTTTTTGGAAAAGGCATTGCGCGAATGTGTTCGTGTATTAAGACCAAACGGCCGTTTGTACGTCTATTTTCCTCCCTTTTATGCACCGTGGGGTGCGCATATGGTTAATTGGATTCGAGTACCATGGTGTCAAGTATTCTTTTCAGAAAAAACTGTTTTAAAAACAGCACGTTACCTGGAAAAGACCGGTCAAGCTACGAACAATCATTTACCGCCCGAAACCCGTTTGGATTTAGGTACAAATGATAAAATCCCTTTTGTTAATCACATAACAATTCATCGGTTTCTGAAAATCATCCAATCAATACCTGACTGGCATATCCAAAAAATGGATTTTTTGCCACCTAACTGGCGCACAAACAAACGATTGCCTAAGATCATAAAACCAGTTAATCAGCTTCCATTGGTTAGAGAAATGTTCACAGCCAAAGCTGTATTTATTTTACAAAAAAACAGTTATCACAAATAATTATTCTACGGTGATCCATGAAATTGTTTTCTAATCACATTTTACAGAAATCCTTGCGCCAGATTCGTTCTGATAAAGTCGAATATAATGGATTGATCTTGCCTGCCCCTTATTTAAGGACCGGTGGTACAGAATTTAAGAATGATGTTTTTTTTGTACAATCTGCTCGCCAGGAAACACAGCGTTTGATCGATCATTTTGGCTTTACAGAAAAAGATGCACTGCTAGACATTGGTTGCGGGTTTGGTCGTTTACCTATCGGGTTATTGGATGTTTTTGGTACATCGCAGTATACAGGAATTGACATCAATCCAGTTGCGATTAAATGGTGTCGTAAATATATCGGAAAAACAGATTCAACCTTCCAGTTTATTCAACTGGACATACAAAATGATCGTTATAATCCCAATGGACAACCACTTGATAAAACTTTCCGTTTCGAGTTTGCCGATTCACAATTCAAAGTAGCGTATCTCTATTCTGTGTTTTCTCACATGGTCACAGAAGATATTCAGATTTATCTAAAAGAATTGAGTCGCGTATTAGACAATGATGGACACTTGTTTTTTACAGCGTTTGCCGAAGAAAATGTTCCTGAAATGGAAATTAATCCTTCTGATTATGGTATTTTGCCCTGGAGTGCTGCTCTTCACTGTGTTCGGTATAACCATGATTTTCTGGAATCAATGATTGATTCGGCTGGATTCCACATTGACCAGTTCGAACATGGGAAAGAAACAAATGGGCAGAGTGCATTCTACCTCTCAAAAATCTAATCCGATTGATCATCAAAAATAATCTTCTGAAAAGTTGGTTTTTATGAAGCGTATAAAATTTAGCCTTACGTGATCATCTCATCACTTATTTTGAGATAGCATCCTCTCCCACCACCCCATACACCACCCCACCGCCTGCGGAATTCCCTCTGCCAGCGGCACCTGCGGCTCATACCCGAGGATAGCGCGGGCCTTGCCAATGTTGGCCACATAATGCGTCACCTCGCCCACACGGGAAGGCTCAAGTGTTATCCTGGGTTCCACACTTAACGCCTCGCCGATATACTGCGCCATCTGCACCAGACTCCGCCCACGGCCGTATGCCAAATTGATCGTCTGGTTCACCGCTTCCCCGCTTGCCAGCAGCCTAATCCCCCGCATCACCCCGTCCACACAGTCATCCACATACGTAAAATCCAGCACCTTGTCCTCCCCGTAAATCGTAATCGGCTCGCCCCGGCTGATTTTGCGGATGAACAGGGGAATTACCCGCTCCATGCGCTCCAGATCGTTATCATAACGGCCGTACACATTACTAAACCGAAACACCAGATAACGCAAACCATAACACTGCGCATACGAATAAATCAGCGCCTCTCCCGAAATCTTACTCGCCGAATAGGGACTCTCCGTAAACACAAAATCCGCATACGACTCCTCCGTGATGTAGCGATGGATGTCCCCATACACCTCCCGCGAACTGCTGAAAATCAGCGGCAGATTATGGTAGCGGCAAAACTCCAGCACATTAAACGTCATCGTGATATTTTCCAGCGCCCGGTCCGGCTGCTCCACCAACTCATGTACCTTGGCGTGCGCCGCAAAATGCACCACCACATCCAGGTCAGCCGGATACTCCGCGTGACCGATCCCCGTCTCAAAATTATGATACGGCACACTTAAATCCTGCAGCAGCGTCTCAATCTCATCCGTCCACGTATTCGGCCGTATGTCCACGCCAAACACGTAATGACCCTCTTTTTGCAAAGCCAGCGCCAGATTCGTGCCAATTTGCCCGCTGGAACCGGTTATCAAAATACGCATATCCCTCTCCTTACTTCATTTATTAACGGAAGATGGGTTTCATTGTGATCCGTTTTTTCGATCTCGCTAAAGCTAGTATACTGTGCCACATGAGGGGTACGCCAGCAAACACGGCCGTATCCCACCACATTTATCAACTTTTCCAAAAAGGAGCAAAACATGAGTGATTTGATTGTAGTAGCATTTGATAACCCCACGGGCGCTGAAGAACTGCGCGACAAGCTGATTGATCTGCAAAAGCAGCATATCATCGCCCTGGACGACGCCGCTGTCGTCATCCGTAAAGATGATGGCAAAGTCAAAGTCAAACAAGTACAGAGCCTGACCGGCGCCGGCGCTGTTGGCGGCGCTTTCTGGGGCATGTTGATTGGCCTTCTGTTCTGGGCGCCCTGGCTGGGTCTGGCCATTGGCGCTCTTTCCGGCGCCCTTGCCGGCCACTTTTCCGACACCGGCGTAGATGACAAATTCATCAAAGAAGTAGGCGAGACCATTGAACCCGGCCATTCCGCCCTTTTCCTCCTGGTTCGGGAATCCACACCTGACAAACTGCTGGCCGAATTAAAAGGCACAGAAGCCACCATCATCCAGACTTCCCTTTCCGAGGAACAAGAAGCCAAACTGCGCGAAGCTTTCAGCGGCCACGAAGTCGAATAAACCGCCCGCGCTTTTAATTGCCACAAAAACGGCCGTCCACCCCGACGGCCGTTTTTTTACGCCTCAAACACCGGTCGAAACAAATCCTCAGCTAAATCAGTCGCCCAACGGTCGTCCGCTAACACCGCCGCTCCCAACCGCCCAATCCCGTCCGACGACTTCGCCCCGGAGCCATTTCCACCCACAGCCACCCCAATACGGCCGTCACCCACCAACCCAATATACGGCCGTCCGTGCGTCGTATACGTCACCACACACCGCCCCGTCTGCCAGGACAGCGCCGCCAAATCCGGCATTATCCCCTGCAAAGCTGCCCGCATCGCCTCCAGCATCACGTCACTCTGCCCCTGCCGGAACCATTCCCCTATTTCCGTTAAATCGGACAGATAACGATCCGCCACCGTATTGCAGCCCATCTTCAAATAGATACGGCCGTCCGGGTAACGAATCGGCGGCAGCAAATAAATACTGTCCAGCTCCGGCGACTCAATATAGTAGATCACCGGCGGCATCTCCGCCCATCGTTCCGCCGCATCCGGCGGCGTCTCCGCCAGAATAATCGTCTCTGTCTTCACCCGCACCTTCAGCTTTTGCAGCAGCAAATCAAAGGCATTACTAAACGCCCCAGCCGCTACCAACACCTTTTTCGTCCGGTACGATTGCCCCGCATCCGTTGTAATGGTCAAGTAATCAAGCGAGCTTTCCAGGGAGACGGCCGTCTCCCGCACAATCTCCAGCCCCTGCTTCTGCCCCGCCGCCAACTGCGCCCGAATCAACTGGCGCGGATTGATATACCCGGCCGGAGCCGCCTCATACAAGCCGCTCCACCCATCAGAAAAACGCAAATACGGCCAACGGCCGTGTAAAGCCGCCTCATCCATCACTTCATAGTCAACAGCAACCCGTTCCGCCAACCCCGCCATCTCCGCTAAATAAGATGACGCTTCCGCCGCCGCCGGTACATACAAACCACCCACCGGATAATGAAACCGGATACCGCTTTCCGCCCCAAGCGCCGCATATTGCCCAATGGACATTCGCGCCAGCGCCGCCCACACCGCATCCCGGCTCAACTGCCGGGTAATGCGCCCCTGGTCGTAATGGCTGGCAAACACCCCTTCATGTGTCTGCAAATCCGGCGGCTCATCCGGGCCAATCACGGCCGTCCGCCCCCGCATACTCAAATACCGCGCCGCCGCCGAACCAATCAACCCTTTTCCAATGACAACGTAATCAAACATATGCAGCCTCCCTTGAATGAAGGTAATATTATCATAGTGTAGCAATGTGATAGCATACCAAAGGATACCAATATGAACTGGAACCCTCCCGAAACCTGGCTGCAACCAGAAAACTGGTTGCAACTCACAGCCGTAGACGCCCACACCGCCGGCGAACCTCTGCGCGTCTTCACCAGCGGCTGGCCCGATTTGCCCGGCGATGACATCCTGGACAAACGCCGCTACGCCCAAACCCACTACGACTGGCTGCGCACGGCCGTCATGTGGGAACCACGCGGCCACGCCGACATGTACGGCTGCATCCTCACCGACCCCGTCACACCCGACGGCGATCTCGGCGTCCTCTTTTTACACAACGAAGGGTTCAGCACCATGTGCGGCCACGGCATCATCGGCCTCACAGTGGTGGGATTAGACACCGGTCTGATTGACAAGCCCGGCCCTGCCCCCGTCATCAAAATTGACACCCCCGCCGGCCGCGTTACCGCCACCGCCCAAAGAGAAAACGGCCGTACCCTCTCCGTCTCCTTCCACAACGTCCCCGCCTTCGTCTACACCCTGGATCAGAAAGTAGACGCGCCCGGCCTGGGCCGCATCCGTTACGACGTCGCCTTCGGCGGCGCATTTTACGCCTTCATCCAGGCAGAAGACGCCAACGTGGGGTTGACCCCGGCCGATTTCCGCCAATTGATTGACGCCGGTACACGCATCAAACAAGCCGTCATGGACAGCCTGCCCATCCGCCATCCCTTCGCCCCTGACCTGAGCTTCCTTTACGGGGTTATCTTCGTCGGCCCGGCTCATGATCCCGCCCATCACAGCCGCAACGTCTGTATCTTCGCCGACGGCGAGGTGGACCGCTGTCCCACCGGAACCGGCGTCAGCGCCCGCGCCGCCCTGCATTACGCCCGCGGAGAACTGGCTTTGGGCGAACCGTTCATCGTGGAAAGCATTCTGGGCACAACCTTTACCGGCGAAGTGGTGGAGGAAGTGGAATTTGGCCCGTATACGGCCGTTATCCCCCAAATCACCGGCGCCGCCCACATCACCGGTCTCAACCGCCTCCTCATTGACCCCCATGACCCGCTAAAATACGGGTTCATTCTCCGCTGAGAATCTGCTACAATCAAGTCGGTAAACAGTAATCAGTATTCAGTAATCGGCTACCGAATTACCGACCACCGATTACCGAACAGGAGAATCCCATGAAACAACTCTACCAAAACGACCCGCGCTGGAAAAACCAGAAAATCGGTTTGCAGGATTCGCTCACCATTGAACAGGTAGGCTGTATGCTCAGTTGCCTGGCGATGACTGTCAACTACTTTGGCGGCAGAGAAACGCCCGCCAGCCTCAACGACCGCATGAAAGCAGCCAACGGCTTCAACGGCGCCTGGATCAAATCCGCCCAGGTTCCCGGCCAATTCCCCCAACTGGGTTTCCAGCGGCAAAAATACGCCGACGGCAAAAAAGCGCCCATCCGCCTGGCCGATATTGACGCCGCCCTGAAGGCCGGTTCCCTGGTGATGGTGCGCGTAGACTGGACGCCGGACGCCAACATTGACAGCCATTGGGTCATCCTGCACCAAAAGCAGGGCGACGATTACCTGATGTGGGATCCCTGGCAAAAGGACGGCGCGCCGGACACCTTGCTGGGTCGCTACAGCTTCGGCGGCAAAAAGGCAGAAAACGTCATCCTGGAAGCAATCTGGCACGGCAAGGGCGACCTGACTCCAGCCAAAAGCGGTAAAGGGAAACGCGCTGCCAAAGCCAAACCTGCGCCTAAAGCAAAACCTGAACCGGCCGCCAAAAGCAAAACGGCCGTCACCCAACCCATCGCCGTCAAACCCACCGTCCCGCAGCTAACCATGCGCCGCCAACCGCAGATCAAGCAGGGCAACGTCATCAAAACCCTTACCCCTGACGATGTTCTGACCACCCTGGAAGACGCCACGGCCGTCCGCCAGAAAATTGGGCAAAACGGTCAATGGCTCCAGGTGCAGGATCAAACCGGAGAGCAAGGCTATGTGGCTGCGTGGTATGTGCAGGAAACGGCCGTGCCCACTCCAAAACAGTCCAAATCCACTGCCAAACCGGTCACGGCCGTCAAAGTAAAAACCACTACCCGCCTCGCCCTGCGCTCCGCCCCCCGCGTCACCGATGACACCCTCATCAAATATCTGCCCCAGGGAACCAAACTTACCTTGCAAAACCCGGCCGACGCCGCCAAGATCGGCCAACAAAACCAATGGCTCGCCGTCAAAATCAAAGACGGTAACAAAGGTTACGTCGCCGCCTGGTACGTGAAAAATGCCTCTTGAACTGTCTTTCAACTTTCATCAGACAGCGCGGCAAAATACTCCAGCAGCGCCCGGTGCATAAAGATCCAACTGCCTCCGACCCGGTGCAGCAAAATCCTGTCAGTCATATCATCCAGAAATGACGCCAGACGGCCGGGCAAAATCTGCTGTCCGGCCAAAAACCAGCGCAGGCAGAAATGGCGTATCACCGCCAGCCCGCCAAAATAAAGGAAAACCACCGGCAGGACATACCCCCAAATAAAGGTGACGCCTCGCAACGTTCCGTCAATGCCCCGCAGGGAAAACCAGCCCAGCAAACCGGAAACAATCCCGGCCAAAACTGTCATCTGCACGGCCGTCTTCCATGACCCGCGTATCCCCTGATTCGGCCGTACAGATTCCACCACACCCTTTTGCAAAAAAGCCATCCCCGCCATGACCAGCAAACCCAACAAACCGCCAACGACCGCGCTGACCATAGAAAAGACGATTCCCCAAATAAGGCCAACGACCACACCCAACACCAGGGAATCTCTGGGTACGATCAAGGTGTTATAAATCACCCCTGCGGCCGTCAAAAAAATCCAGCCGCCCACCAGACCAAAAACCAATCCTCCCAGGCAGCCCTTTTTCAGTTCCCCGGCCAACCGACGGTCGTCTGGCCAGGCAACTTTTATCGTTTCCACCGGCTCAATATGCGGGTTACGGACTACCAGCCCGCCAATAAACAGCAGACTCAACCCCCTGGCCAATGCCAACAACAGCCACAATACAAAAGAATCGGGATTAAGCGGCCTGAATAAAAGGACAAAGGCAGCAAAAACGGCCGTCAAAAACGCGGCAATTAGCCAACTCAACAAACTGGCCGTAAAAATACGCAGCCACCTTTTCTGGATGCCCGCACTTAACAAAGCAGCCGCAGCCACCCCGCCGCCGGCAGAAATGCCGTACAAGAGACCGTTTATCACTGAACCCACAAGTGACGTGCCGAGCAAAAATTCCGCCACTCCCTGGAAAGGGCCAACCATGAAGCCGCTCAAAAAGCCCACAACGGTCAGATAGAGCCACTGCCGGCGGCGCAGCCAATCGGGCTGCAACTGTTCCATAGCAAAGATGGTTTGGCTGTGCTGCTGCAATCCCTGCGCCAGATGGCTGAGCCACTGCCGGGCCTGTGTTTCGTCATAACGGCCGTCCTCCGGTAACGGCCGTCTGGCAAACATCTCCGCCACATACCGGGCAAACAATTCCCGCCGCCCACCTGCTCCAGAAGCCAATGACGCCGGCTTCTCATCCGACGCGCCGCCAAAAGCCAGGACCATGATGCCCAGGAATAGAGGTGAATGCGCCAATTCAGCCAACGCCGGATCGCGGCCAGTCCCTTCCGCCCCGGCCAAATAGCCCGCAACCTGTTCATCACTGAGCGCCTGAATGTGTACGGCCGTCGCCAGATTCAACTTTTGCGGCAACTGCTCATACTCCCCTATGCGGCTACACACCACCATTTCCGCCGGATACATCCCCCTGAATTCATTAATGGCCGCCACACAAGCAGCCTGCACCTCATCCGCCACCTCATCCAGGCCATCCAGCAAATACAGCCATTGATTTTGTTCAATCCAGGCGCGGCTTAAATGGCGCGGCACGCCATACTGGATAAAAATTTCCTCCACCAGCCACTCAGCCAACGGCCGTTTCTCCTGCCCCCACGATGCCAAATTCAAAACCACCGGGATAGGTTGTCCGGGGTCAGACCGCGCCTCTGCCACCAGCATTTCCGCCAGTTGCAGCAGTGTAATCGTCTTCCCGCCGCCGGGGTCCCCCAAAATGAGCAAAGAACGGCCGTATTCCTCAAACAAATCGCAGATCGGCTGCTCCACCACCCGATCTGCTTGCCCTGAGATATGCGGCGTTTTCCGGGCCACGGCCGTAGGCGCATACATCAATCTCAGGTCAATCGCCCGACCACCCACCAACGATGGCTGCAAATACCCCTCAATCCAGCTTACGTAAATGTTTTGCAGCACATTTTCCCGGTTCCGCAAATCCCGGTTCGTCGGCACGATGGGCGTTTGCCAGTTCACCTGCGGTCGTTCCGCTGCCAGCAGCGCCAACAGTTCCGGCAAACGGTTGTCCCACTGCACCGTGTGGATAAGCCAGGTATACTGCGCCGTCAACACCCCCTCCGGCATTTCTTCCGGGTTGATGTGCATGGTCAGGCAGAGGGAACGCAGCTCATCCCGGCTGAAAAGCTGGCTCATCTGGCGGCTCAAAGGCCCCGGATTGGGTGGATGGGGTACGGCCGTTGTGGGTGCGTTTTGTCGCGGGCGGAAATATCTCATTCAGGTATCGGGTGCAGCGAATACCGCCATTGTACAAAAAGAGACCGCAAACTGGCAATACGCAAAATCTTTACGGCTCTTTGGGATGCGCTGCGAAGAAATCCCAAATAACATCCGTCGCCTGAAATTCGGGGTCGCTGGCGCGGGCAGGCATCGTGCCGAAATTAGGCCAACCGTGCCCAAACCCGTCCAGCGTATAGAGCGCCACCTCTGCATTGTGCGGGCAATCCCGCCAACTCAGCGCCCAGACCGATGGCTCCACCTCTGTTCTGACCGGCTGCGGCGCACACCCATTTTGCACCGCCCAGGCCTGGGCCAATCCGGGCACAGAAGGCAAGCCTAATCCCTGACGGCCGTCATAAAACGCCCTATCGTCATCTGTCCCATGAATCGCCACAAAAGCAATCGAATTGGCCGGCCAACAACAGGAAAGCTAATTTGTCTTTACGCATTGGGCCATTATAACAAAAAGAAACGGCTACCTGGTGCGTTACAAAACTACAATCCCCCAGTTGAATATACTTCCTGACTCTTGTACAATGAATCCAGCGAAAACTATTCACTTAATCTTTGGTAGTAGGAGATGAAAATGCCGGTACTGGAATTAAAATTAACAATGCCTTCTGATTTGGCCAACAGAGCAGAATCAGCCGGATTGTTAACATCTGAAGCCATTGTAAACCTGATCCAGGAAGAGATACAGCGGCAGCAGCTTGTCAATCAATTATTTAACGCAGCCGACCGCCTGGCCGCCCTCGATCTGCCTCCCTTGACGGAAGCCGAAATCGAACTGGAAATCCAGGCATCCCGTCATGCGCGTCGTTCTTGATACCAATGTGGTTATTTCCGGTCTGCTCTGGCATGGCACACCTCGAAAGTTATTAGACGCTGCCCGCCAACACCAAATTCAGTTGTTTACCTGCCATCCACTTATTGAAGAGTTAGATGATGTGTTAAGTCGGGAAAAATTTGCTCATCGTCTGGCCTTGGCAAATGTTTCCCGCCGCACTCTGATTACCGGCTATATTGCGTTATCAATCTTGGTAGAACCAGCCATTATTTCACCCGTGATTGAAGATGATCCGGACGACGATATAGTTTTAGCTTGCGCGCTGGCAGCGCAGGCTGATGTGATTGTGTCGGGAGATCAGCATCTTTTACGCCTTACCTCCTTTCAACGAATAGATATCCTCAACGCAAAAGATATGTTACAAACATTGGCTGAATAACGACCATAAAACCCCACCCTCCCTCACAAAATGTGCTATGATCCCCGGCTATGAAGCAAAACGGCCGTACCACCCCCTGGCACACCCCTCTCAACCTGCTTCTGCTCACCCTGTTTTCCCTGCCTGCCTTGCAGCCTCTCCTCAGCCGCCAATTCACCTGCGGCTTTGACAACGCCTTCCACCTGTGGCGTGCTGTCCAGCTTGGTGAACTGCTGCGCAACGGCGTCCTCTACAGCCGCTGGGCGCCCCAAATGGCCCACGGTTACGGCTACCCGCTCTACCTGTTCCAATCCCCCCTCTCCGCCTACTTGGCGGCCGTTTTTAACATACTCGGTCTGGAATGGGTCACGGCCGTACACCTGACCTACGGCATCGGCATTCTTGGCTCCGGCTGGGCCATGTGGCTGCTGGCGCGGGATTTGTGGGGCGAAAAAGGGGCGCTCCTGGCCGCCGTCGCCTACATTTACGCCCCCTACCACCTCTACGTCGCCTACTACCGCGCCAGCCTGTCCGAAACCGTCGCCTGGGCCATTGTTCCCCTCGTCTTGTGGGGGTTGCTCCGCTGGCAAATGCGCGGCGAGCGGAAGGGTTTGGTCACGGCCGTCGTCGCCTTCACCGCCCTCGTCCTCACCCACGACGTCACTGCCTACATCTTCCTGCCTTTTATTATTGGCTGGATTGTCGCGCTGGCCTGGCTAAAGCAATCCTGGGGGGCGTTGTGGCGGGGAGGCACGGCCGTCATTCTGGGCCTTGGTCTCAGCGCCTTCTTCTGGCTGCCGGCCTTCATCGAGCGCAGCGCCATCCAATTCGCCCGCGCCAACTCCGCCTGGCCCTTCCTCTACAGCAACAACTTCCTCCCCCTCGACCAACTGCTCCCCCTGCCGCGCAACGCCGACCCCTTGCTGCTGAACGATTGGCCCCAACGCGGCCTGGGCCTGGTGCTGGCCGGATTAGCCCTTCTCGGCCTCCTCATCGCCTGGCGCCGCCTGCCCCGCACCCGCAAACTCACCGCCTTCCTGGGATTGGCCCTTGCCGGATACATCTTCCTCACCATCGCCCTCTCCCAACCCCTCTGGGACGCTCTCCCGCCCCTGCAAGCCTTCCAGTTCCCCTGGCGTTTCCTCGCCCCCGCCGTCCTCGCCGCTGCCCTCCTCATCGGCGGATTGGCAGCCGACAGCAAATTTACCATTAACCATTCACACTTAACCATTTACAATTTACTTTTTCTTCTCCTCCTCGCCCTCCTCTCCATCGCCCACTGGGGCTGGCTCTACCCCAACCACTGCCCCGCCCCGGCCGACACCACCATAGCCGGAATGGTACAGTGGGAACAGGACACCCGCACCCTGGGCACCACCGCCAGCCGGGAACTGCTGCCCGTCACCGTCTCCCGCCTGTCCCAGGACGAAAACGAACTGCCCGTCTGGGAAAACCGGCTGGCCCAGGCAGACTTGCCACCTGGAGCGCGTATCATTCAAGCCGAATACACTCCCCTCCGCACCGAAATCGAACTGGAAACGGCCGTACCCTTCACCGCCCGCTACCGCGCCTTCTACTTTCCCGGCTGGCGCGCCACGATAGATGGCGAACCGGTCAAAATCACCCCTTCCGCACCGGACGGCCTGATCACCTTTGCCGTGCCGGACGGCCGTCACACCATCCAGGTTACATTCGGCGAAACCCCGCTGCGCCTCCTGGCCGATCTCCTCTCCCTGATCAGCCTCATCGCTCTCATCGTCATCACCCTGCGCCAGCCCAAAACAGAGGTCATTCCCCAACCCGCCCCGGCCAAAGAGTGGCATAACTGGGCCATCGCCCTGGCCGGATTGGGCATCGTTCTCCTCAGCGGCAAGCTGCTCCTGGCCGATTCTAACAACTGGTGGCCGCGCCAGACCCATCTGGAAAACGGCAATCTGAACAGCGTAGAAAACCCTTCTGCCCTCACCCTGGGCGATCCGGCCAACCCGGCCCAAATCCGCCTGCTGGGTTACGACAACTTCCCAACAACCTTGCCCGCCGACGGACCGCTGACCGCCTTCCTCTACTGGCAGGCATTGGTTCCCGCGTCACGGCCGTACCGCGTCGGCCTCACCCTGGTAGATGAAACCGGACTCCACTGGTCAGACCCCGGTCTGCGCGACTATCGCTGGCTGCGCCCTGCCCCGCCCACCCCGGAATGGCCTTTGGAGCAATACGCCCAAACCGCCTACTTCGTGGATTTATTCCCCGGCACACCTCCGGGACTGTACACCCTCCAGCTATCTTTCTTTGACGAAGAGACCCTGACGCCGCTTACCTTTTACGATGGAGCGCAGGCTGTCGGCCCCTGGCGGGACATCGGCCAAATCGAGGTGACGCCGCCTGACCAGCCCTGGACGGCCGCTGACTTGATGCCGCAGTTCCCCCTCTCGGCCAGCGGCGGGGGCGTCACGCTGTCGGGAAGTAATGTGGATCGGGCTACGGCCGTCCCCGGCGATCCCGTCCTCCTCACATTATTCTGGGAAAAAGAAGGGGAAGGGGAAACGGCCGTCACCCTCTCCCTGCTGCAAGACGGTCAACCAGCCCGCACCTGGCCTCTCACCCTGCCAGACAACGGCCCCGGCCTGTGGCGCAGCCAGCATTTCCTGCGCCTACCCGTCACCCTGGCCGATGGCGCGTATATCTGGCAAATCGCCTTGCCGGATGGGGCAACGGCCGTGTGGGGCAGTCTGGCCGTCACTGCGCCGCCGCGCTTGATGGCAGAACCGGATACGGCCGTACCCGTCGGCGTCACGTTAGGCGAACAAGTCACCCTCGCCGGCTTCACCCTCACGCCGGAAACGCTCATTCCCGGCCAACCGCTCACCGTGGACCTCGTCTGGCGCGGCGAAACGGAAATGGCCGAAAGCTACCGCGTCTTCGTCCACCTGTTGGCGACGGACGGCAGCCTTGTGGCCCAATCCGACGGCATCCCGGCCAACTGGACACGCCCCACCACCGGCTGGCTGCCCGGCGAATACGTCATAGACAGCCACCAACTCCCTCTCCCCGCCAACCTGCCCCCTGGTGTCTACACGCTTACGGCCGGCATGTACCAGCCCGGCAGCCCCCGCCTCATCACCCCCGACGGCGCAGACGCCATCACCCTGACCACCTTCACCGTCAGGGAATAATTATTTTGCAACAAAATCCATCTTGGCCGGTAATACCTCATGAAGACTAACCGATTCCACACGTTGCACGGCGCACTTTAGAAGTTCAACTTCTTTGGAGAAGTTGAACTTCTCGCCACAGGAGCGATAAAATGCCTTTGTTAAAACGATTAGGGCTTGTTTTTATCACCGCCTACATCTTGATGTTTTTTTCAGAATTCTATTTTGTCAATGAGGACGTCGCTTTTGACCTGGTTAAGACTATGCAAACGCAGCCTGTTGCTTTGTTATGGCTGTTGCTGGAACTACTCTTGTTTTACGGGCTGCCGGCTTATATTTTTTTGACGGCCGTCAGCCTCTTCCGCGCCCGCACAATCTGGGCCATTTTTCTGGCCGGGGCGCTGTATGGCTGGATTGTGGAAGGGGTGATTGTCTGGCAAATGTACGAAGGACTGCCCTTCACCATCTCCTGGACGCCGCTGGGCTGGCACGTCATCATTGATGTGCTGCTGGGCTGGGTTCTGGTGCGCCGGATTTTGCTTATGGATCGGTATGGGGTGACGGCCGTCTTCTCCATCTCCCTCGGTCTGTTCTGGGGTTTGTGGGCTACCTGGTACTGGCAAGAAAGCAGCCTCATAACGCCCGCAGACTTTGCCCTTTTTGCCTTATTCACCGGCGGGTTGTGGGTATTGGCCAATGGACTGCTGACCCCATTCATCAGCCGCCCATTCCAACCCTCAAAAGTCGAAATCGGACTGCTGCTGGCGGCCACAGCGGCTTTGTTTGCCCTCAACATCCTGCCCATTCTCCCCATCGCCCTTCTGGTCTTGCCGCCACTGTTCATCGTGACCCTGTTCGCCCTCAACCGGAATAGACAAACGGAAGAGCGGGATGACGTTATCGTCGCTTTAGCCGGGCAGCCGCGTCGGGGGCAGGCTGCGCTTTTGGGGTTGATGCCGTTGGTAGCTGTGGTGGTGTATACGGCCGTCTACCAATGGCCGCTCCGTTTACCTCTGACAGACCTCATCGCCCTCCCCCTCATGTTGGCCGGATTCGTTCTGTTCCTCATCAGCTTTATCCAAATTTTCCGGCGCAAGCGAGCGCAGCCGGCTAATTTGACGCATACGCCATCTGCCGGTCCCGACGCCGCGCCAGTTCGCTAGTGTACTGGCGGCCCAGACTGTCCGCGTGTCCATGCGCCCATTCTGTCAGGCGCGTCTGGCCGGTCGGCGGCGTGTCCACGTAGAGTAGATCGGCCATCAGCCCCTCAATTTCCTCGCGGGTGATGATCACGTCATTGACCAGCCAGCCCATCACTTTACCGGCCCAGTAGCCCAGAGTTGGTGGGATGGAGACAATCGGCCGTTTCTTGCCAATGATCTCTCCCAGCGTTTGCGCCAGTTCCCGGTAAGTAAACGTCTCCGGCCCAATAGCATTCAGAATGATATTCTCCCGGCTGCGCCCCTGTTCCACCGCAATTTGAGCCAGATCGTCCACGTAAATCGGCTGCAATCGGTACTGCCCATCGCCAAACACGCCAAAAACGGGGAATTTACGCAGCATCCAGGTGATGTTGTTGATAAGAATGTCCTCTTTGCCAAACAGCACGGTCGGCCGCAGGATAGCGTAGGAGAGGCCGGAATCAAGCAACGCTTGCTCCAACACCGCTTTCCCCTGAAAATACTCCAGCGGCGAATCCAGCGCCGGATTGGTGATGCTGACGTGAACCACGCGCTCCACACCCGCCGCTTTCGCCGCCGCAAACAGGGTCAGCGTGTTTTGCACCGCATCGGCGTGTTTGAACTGCTTGTGATTGAAGCGCACCCAGTAGGTGTTGTAAAGTACCGAAACGCCTTGCAGCGCTTCGGTTAGTTTGGCCGGATTGTCGAAGTTGAAGGGATGGACGGGGATACGGCCGTTAAACAAATTTTCCCTGTCCACCGAATTCGTCAACGTCATCACCCGCTCACCTCGTTCCAACAACCGCCGGGCAATGTACTGCCCCGAATAACCAAAAGCGCCGGTAACTACTTGTATATTCTTTTTCGTCATGTGATCCTTCCTTGTTTATTTACCAGCCAAATTGCACTCAGAGCCGGAGAAAGAATGCCCAGTATTCCCAAAACCAAAATCACCCAGCCTACAATACCATTCTCAACATAATCTTGAGGAATACGGTAACTACTTGTTACCCCAAAAGAGAATATGCCTGCCCAACTGGAGAGTATAATAAATAGGGCCAGCCCTAAGCCCGACAGAAAAACCGTCCCCCAAAAATATCGTGCTATCTGGGACATATTCGGCTTAACAAAAATGATCAGCCCCACCAGAATCAAGAAGAAGATGAGGCTTGTAGCACAAAGATAAGTACCAATACACATTACCAACCTCCTGTTATCCCATTTTTCAGGATGATGAATTCGTCGAGCGATTAAACAAGCGTTGAATTGTGCCAGACCGCAGTTCGTCCAGGGCGATAAGAGTAGACACCAGATTGTCCAGGGTATTGAAGAAGTTTTGCATGTTTTGCATCCGTTCCTGGTAAAACTGGGCTAATTCGGCATCTTCGGGGGTGGTTACGGCCGTGTCCGTCATTTCCATACTCTCTTGCACCGTATTCAGCGCCTGAGCAAACTCATTCTGCTCCCGTTCCCGCAGCACACCGCGCACCACCTTCCAGAAATCCGTTTCCGCCACATAATAATCCTTGCGGTCGCCCAACTGGACGCGCTTGTGTACCATCCCCAGCCGTTCCAGCGTGCGTACATTGGTGCTGACAGACCCTTTCGTCACCCCTACCTGCGCTACTAAGTCATCCAACGACAGCGGTTCCGGCGACAGATACACCGCTCCGTAAATCGCCCCCATCGCTTTGGGAAAGCCCCAAAAATGGCTAATCCGGCTCATCCCCTGAATAAAATGTTCTCTGGCTTCCGCCAACTCGTCGTTCATATCATTCGCTCCATTCGTGACGTTTAGTTCAAACTAAACGTAGTATACAGTGATGAACAATGAATGTCAATACCCCGGTTGGCAGAATTGTCTACACAATTATTGGGCGCACAATTATAATTTTCAGACTAAAAATCCGGCGATGTGCTGGGCGATTTCTTCCCCCTTGTCCTCCTGGAGGAAGTGACCGGCATTGTGGATGATTGCTGCTTGGGCAGCGGGGAGCAATTTACGGAAGAACGTGTGCGCCCCGCCCAAAATCGGGTCCTTGTCGGAGAAAAGGATGAGCGCCGGCTTCTGCCATTCGCTGAGAACCGTGCGGGTACGCTTCATGGCAGCCATATCCGGCGAGACGGGAACCAGCGCGGGGAAGGCTCTGGCCCCGGCTTTGTACTGCTTGCCGGGAAAGGGGGCCTGGTAAGCGCGAATCACCTCTTTAGGCAGGCGGGTGACGGTGGCAATTTGCATGATGAGGCCGATGGGCAGGATGGGCGATTTGACAGCAAAGGCACGCCAGGCGCGGAAGGCGAAGGAGGGCTGCTGCGCCCCGACGGGCAATGCCGTGTTCATAATGACCAGCCGGGCAAACCGTTCCGGCATCTCGGCCACGACACGCAGGCCAATCATACCGCCCCAATCCTGTACGACGATGGTGATCTCCCGCAAATCCAACTGCTGAATGAACGCTTTGAGGGTGTTGGTGTGCATCTGGAAGGTGTAATCACTGACGCGGGTGTATTTGTCCGACTTGCCAAAGCCGATGAAGTCGGGGGCCAGAACACGGCCGTATTCACCCAACACCGGTATCATCTTCCGGTACAAATACGACCAGCTTGGCTCCCCATGCAAACACAAAATCGGCGGCCCGACTCCTTCGTCCACGTAATGCACCCGCGCCCCGCCAATTTCCATGTAGTGCGGGGCAAATGGGTAGCCGGGCAAATCGGTAAACCTCTCCTCCGGCGTGCGAATAAGGGGCGGCGGGTCGTTTGATTGAGATTGGAAGCTGATGGCCGTAAACCGCGCCACCCCCTCACCATCCTTCTGCAAAAGCAGCAGTTCCTCCACACCCCGCCGCGCCGGCACAGCGTCATCCGGTATTTCCCGGTAGGCCAGGCTGAACTCGTGTTCAGAATATAGTTCGACGATGGCGTCCGGCTGCACCGTGTAGGGCGGCCCGCCGCCCCGCTTACCTATGGGAAAGGCCAGCATAATGAGCAGACCGCCCGGCTTCAGCAACCGGGCGCATAACGCGGCATATTCGCCACGGCGGGACGGCAGGATGGCGCAAAAGCTGGTGTAGTCGAGAATGTAGTCGAAACGGCCGTTCCAACTCTCCGGCAGCGTAAAAAAGTCCGCCTGGACAATTTCCACCGGGGCTTCCGGGTCAGCCATTTGCTGCATCGCCTGCACCGGTTCGTCGGCAAAGTCTACGGCCGTTACCGTAAAACCATGCCGGGCAAACAGCCGGGCGTCATAGCCCCGTCCCGCCCCCAGCGCCAGCATCTCGCCCGGCGGCAGGTGTCCCGATTGGGCCAGCCGGACAAACACCGGCGTTTCCCGGCCCAAATCCCAACGGGCACGGCCGTCTTCGTACATTTGATGCCAAAAATCAGGTTCGTTTACATAATCCATCGCAATTTACTCGCTGCGTCATATGTTTCTTATTGTAACACTACCGTACCACCAGAGACACGGCCGTGATGTGACAAAGATCACGAAGGAATCCTGGCAAACAACGCTTCGAGCAAAAAGGGAATTGTGTTATTCTTTGGGAGGTAATCAACGGCAACGGCCGTGCGCATACAAAAGTGGAGCAGTATGATGACAGAAAAAACAACATCATTCCCCCAAGTCACCGTGCCCGTCACCGAAGAAGAATTTAACCAATTCCTCAATGACCACACCTACCTGCCGAGTTGTATGGTCATAGACAATAATGGCTTGTTTAGTTGTCGGGGCAACTGCCCCACGGGACTGGTCAGCGTGCGGTTCACCTACACAGACAAAGAACACAACCTGCAAGCAGAATGGTTTGCCTGTGCCCCCAGCGAAGAATACAAAAAATTAGCCGTCAGAGCCATCCCTTCATCAGAAACAGAGCCGCCAAGAAACGTCAAATACATTGCCTACGCCCTCTAAAAGAGCTGAAAACTCCGGAAAACTAAAAAATCATATTGCAAACGATAAAATGTCTTCCCATTCAGAGTCGGTTAGCTCTGACTGTTCACGCATCTGCTCGACATGGCGATGAATAAGCAGATTTCGAAGTCCTTCTAAAAAGA
>JAJRTP010000489.1 GCA_024278255.1 Chloroflexota bacterium
GAGAATGCGATCTGTGGTATGAAACGATATAACATCCTTGTCCATCGGTTTCGTAATCACAAAAAAGGCTTTGATGACGAAGTGATTGGCATTGCCGCTGGTCTTTGGAATTTCAATCTCAATTATTAAGGAACAACTCTAATTACTTAATTACCCATAATAGTCGGTTGCACTTACGGCCGTTCTACATTCTAATATGGGGCAGGAGAAATCCTGTCCTTTTATTTTGCAATGACAAAGGAGTGAAAGAATGCGAAACCTGGTTCGCGGGATAATCGGAGTTGTAGGGCTGATTTTGCTGCTGGCTGCCTGCGGCGGACAGTCAGCCTACGTAGAAACTTTTGATGAGACGGGCAATTGGCGCACGGACAGTGACTCGGAAGTCGCCGGCGTCGTGGAAAACGGCGTCTACGATTTTACCATTTTCGCCGACGAATTGACTTCCTGGACGACGGCCGGAGAAAATTTCAAAGACGGCCTGTATGAAGTGGAAGCCACCCAGGTAGACGGCCCGGACAACAACGCTTTTGGGTTGCTGTTCCGGCTGGATGACCAGAACGATAATTTTTACGCCTTCCAGATCAGCGGCGACGGGTTTGTCTGGATCGGCCGTTACCGGAATGGCATTGCCGAAGAGCCGATTGTGAATGATTGGTGGTTTGAGAGTACGGCCGTAAAACCAGGCGACGGAGCAACCAACAAACTCAGCGTCCGGGCCGAAGGGCAAAACCTCATCTTTCTCGTCAACGACATTGAAGTAGGCCGGGTCTCCGACGACGCTTTTCCCAGCGGCGACATCGGCTTGATGGTACGCAGCCTGGGGCAGCCCAATGTGCATGTGCAGTTTGACAATTTCACAGTAACACCGCTGGAGAAATAGCCGGGAAAGTGCTGCATATCACGTTCTCGCTTCACTAAAATCGTATATAATGTAAGCAAAATGGATACGTTCCCACCGTATCCTAAAACAATAGCTCGCTATTTCCCTATTGGAGGTATACTGAACACGCCGTTCATTCGGATAACAACATAGGAACCAACTTATGTTAGAAATGCACAAAGAAACAAAACCGGTCCAACAAGTCAAACCCACACAAAACAAGCAGCTCTATATCAGTTCCGCCGACCTGCTGCGCGACTACAGCCTGGCCTGCCTGAGCCGGGAAGTAAGCATTATCGGCCGGCGGGAGGTGTTGAGCGGCAAGGCCAAGTTTGGCATTTTTGGTGATGGCAAGGAACTGCCGCAAATTGCCATGGCCAAAGCCTTCCAAAAGGGGGATTGGCGCAGCGGTTATTATCGAGACCAGACGTTTATGGTTGCCATTGGGGCGTTGACCTGGCAGCAATTTTTTGCCCAGCTATACGCCCACGCCGACGTCGCGCACGATCCCCACTCCGGCGGGCGGCAGATGAACGCTCATTTTTCCAGCCGCAGCCTGGATGAACACGGCCGTTGGCGCGACCTGACCCAAATCCCCAACTCCTCCCCGGACATCTCTCCGACGGGAGGACAGATGGCCCGGCTGGTGGGGCTGGGGTACGCTTCCCGCCTTTACCGGGAACTGGAAGAACTGCATCAATTTGCCCAATTTTCCCGCGACGGCCGTGAAGTGGCTTTCGGCACCATCGGCAATGCCAGCACCGCCGAAGGGGTATTCTGGGAAGCAATCAACGCCATCGGCGTCCTCAAAGCGCCCGTCGTCATGGCTATTTGGGATGACAATTACGGCATTTCCGTCACCAACAAAGACCAAGTCACCAGACAAAATTTGTCCGAACTGCTCAAAGGTTTCCAGCGCGATCCCGGTTCCGACGAGGGGTTTGACATTTACACCGTCAAGGGCTGGGATTATATGGCCCTGGTAGAAACGTTCCAACAAGCAGCCGATACCGCCCGGAACGACCACATCCCGGCCATCATCCACGTGACGGAGCTGACGCAACCGCAAGGCCATTCCACCTCCGGCAGCCACGAGCGGTACAAATCCCCGGAACGGCTGGCCTGGGAGAAGGAGTACAACTGCCTGCGCCAAATGCGGCAGTGGCTTATCGAGCAGCGCATCGCTCCGGCCGGCGAACTGGACAACATCGAGCGCAACGCCAAGAAGCTGGCGGAAAATGCCCGCGTCAAGGCGTGGAAGGCATTCTCCCTGCCCATCTACCGGGAGCGGCAAAAAGTGGCGGACATCATCAAAGAGATGGAAGCCGCGTCTGCCCATCAGGAAGAACTGCGGCAAATCCGCAAAAAACTGGTAGACCGGCTGGCCCCTTACCGCAAAGACATCATGGCGGCTATCCGGCAGGCGCTGGTCCTCACCCGCGCGGAAAACATCCCCGTTGCCCGCCGTCTGGCCGCCTGGAAAGAGGAGCAAACGGCCGTCAACACCGCCGCCTACAACCGTTTCCTCCACGACGAGACAGAAAATTCCACCCTGAACGTGCCGGAAGTCAAACCAATCTACAGCGAAAAGCCGCCCCGCCTGAAAGGATTTGAGGTGTTAAACAAAACGTTTGACGCCATCCTGTCCCGCGACCCGCGCGTAATTGCCTTTGGCGAGGACGTGGGCAAATTGGGCGGCGTTAACCAGACGATGGCCGGGCTGCAAGCCAAATACGGCCCGCTGCGCGTTTCCGATACGGGCATCCGGGAGGCGACGATTTTGGGGCAGGCGATTGGTCTGGCCCTGCGCGGCCTGCGCCCCATTGCCGAAATTCAATACCTGGATTACGTCCTCTACGCCCTGCAAATCATGGCGGACGATCTGGCAACGGTGCATTGGCGCTCGGCCGGGGGGCAAAAAGCGCCGGTGATTGTGCGCACGCGGGGCCACCGGCTGGAAGGCATCTGGCACGCCGGGTCGCCGATGGCCGGGATTATCCATCTGGTGCGGGGGATGCGCGTAGTTGTGCCGCGCAATATGGTGCAGGCGGCCGGTTTTTACAACACGCTGCTGCAAGGGGACGACCCGGCCCTGCTGGTGGAAGTGCTGAATGGCTACCGGCTGCGCGAACCCGTTCCGGACAACCTGACGGAGTTCACCATCCCTCTGGGCGTGCCGGAGGTGGTGCGCCCCGGCGAGGACGTGACGATTGTGACGTATGGAGCCACGGTAGCCATTGCCCTGGAAGCAGCGCAAGTGTTACAGCGGGTGGGGATTGAGGCGGAGGTAATTGATGTGCGCACGCTGCTGCCGTTTGACGTGAACGGCCGTATCCTCCAATCCCTGAAAAAGACCAGCCGCATCCTCTTCCTGGACGAAGATGTGCCGGGCGGCACAACGGCGTACATGATGCAGCAAATCATCGAAAAACAGGGCGGCTTCTGGTGGCTGGACGACGAGCCGCGCACCCTGTCCGCCAAAGCGCACCGCCCCTCTTACGGCACGGACGGCAACTACTTCTCCAAACCCAACGTGGAAGAGGTGTTTGAGACGGTTTACGAGATGATGCACGAAGCGGAACCGGGCAGGTATCCAATTTTTTACAGAGATTGATTTACTGCGGAGAGTGCAGAGAGCGCAGAGATTTCTCTAAAAAATCTCTGCGTTCTCCGCGTCCTCCGCGGTTTAACAAATGGAGCAATTATGATCACCAAAGTTATCATGCCGGAGATGGGGGAAGGGGTCACGGAAGGGACGATTGTGCAATGGCTGGTGCAGGAGGGGGATTTTGTCAAGCAGTATGCACCGCTGATGGAAGTGGAGACGGATAAGGTGACGACGGAAATCACGACGGAGGAAGCGGGTACGGTGCTGAAGCTGCTGGCGGCTGAAGGGGACGTGGTGGAAGTAGGCGCTGTGCTGGCTTACATTGGCGAGCCGGGCGACGCGCTGCCGGAAAATGGGGATGGTACGGCCGTGCAAACAGAAACACCCATTGCCGCCGAACCGCCCGCCCAACCGCCTCTGCCTATGGCTGCCTCCGCGCCTGTGGCTGAGACTGTCCCCCCATCCCCTCACCCCCTCACCCCCTCACCCCCAACGCCACCGCAACGCTACACCGGTCGCATCAGTCCGGTTGTCGGCCGTATTGCCGCCGAATATGACGTGGATTTGAATCTGGTAACGGGTACGGGGCTGAACGGCCGTATCACCAAAAAAGACCTTCTGGCCTACATCGAGCAGCGGGACAAAGCCCCCGCCGCCCCCGCGCCGCCCGC
>JAJRTP010000490.1 GCA_024278255.1 Chloroflexota bacterium
CCACCGGCAATGTTTGCAGGTGGCCGAATTCATGCAGTAGACTGAGTTGCAATCGTTCCTCGCGGGGCAGGCCGTAGCGCAGCACCAGGTTTACCAGCGGTGGGTGATACAAGGCCAGCCGGCCCAACCGTACTAAATGCCACAGGCTGCCTTCCACTACAATTTCTGCGGAAAGGCCGTACCAGGAGCGGACATGGTGTGGGGGTACGGCCGTGTCTGTTTCCATCACAATACCTCCAAGGAAGAAGATAGTCCCTGGCGACTGACCCATAGGACGCCAGCCAGAATTAAGGCAATGCCACCTATCTCCACCAGGCCCAGACTCTCGCCAAAAAAGAGTGCGCCGATCATCAGAGCAAAAACAGGCGTCAGAAAAGTGAATGTATTCAAGCGGTTTAATTCGCTGCGGTGCAGTAACGAGAACCACAAGACAAAAGCCAAAGACGTGCCTAGCAAACCCAGAGCCAGCAACACAATTACAAAAAGTATATTCCACTCGATCTGGGCTGGCAATTCAAATTGTTGCGCCAACAGCAATAGCGGTATGCCTCCCAGAACAAACTGCCAGCCAGTCGCCATGAGTATATCTACCTGTCCGGCTAACCGCTTGAGCAAGACATTACCCACCGCCACACCAACGGCGCCCAATAAGATAAAGCCGATGCCAGCCGGGTTGCTGTTGACGCTGCTGCCAAAGCCGGGTAAAGCTACCAGAATAATGCCGGCAAAGCCCAGAAATAGCCCCCATCGCCGCCGCGGCCCCAACATTTCGCCCAAGACAATACCGGCCAATACAGCGGCAATGAGTGGCTGGATATTCGCCAGGACAGTAGCCAACCCAGGGCTGACAAGACCGCCGGCCAGAAACATTCCACCAAAGCCTATGCTGGTCAGGCTAAGGCCCACGCCCAACAAAGTCAGCCATACAGTCCAGCCTCGTGGCCAGGGACGGCGCAAAGCAAAAGCAAGCAACAACAGCCCCCCTCCGGCCACAAAGGCACGCAGGGCGGCAAAGGTGAGCGGCGGGGCCATTACCAGCCCAACCGTGATAAGTGGAAAACAAATAGCCCACAAAAATGTAACCAGGGTCAGCCGACCCATATCGTCTGGCGATATACCCTTTCCTTCCGCTGTCGCTGTTTGTGGTAAATCTTGCGTTAAAAACTGAAATTTAATCATCTGCAGGAGAATGAAATACACCCATTGGATATTTGATTTTCCCTTCACCCGTCAGGAATGCCAATATTATTTCTGAACAAATGCCGGGCTGTCGTAGCCAGGGATGATGATCGAGGCCTGGCAGCACCTGAACCTGCCAATTCGGCCGTTCCCCGGCTAACTGTCGCAATCCGGCCAGCGGTGCAGTTTGATCTTGCTCTCCATGAAGGCAGAAAACCGGAAGACGTGGGTCAAGCTGGTCAACAGTTTCCCGGAGATCGTAGTTATAAACGACCTCCCAAAGTGAAGAAGTGAAAGAGCGCCAGGTATGTTTCACCAAATCCTCAGCTACTTCTCGTGGTATATCCCGTCGCAAGTAGGGTAAGAGCCAGCCAAACAACCGCCGTGTCGCCATACAGGCAATGGCCGCCAACGTCACATTTGTAAAAAACCACCGGTTCGGCGCCGGCCCGTGACGGAAATGTTCATAGGTTTGTTCCCGCCCGCCAAAATAAGGCAGTCCAATCAGGATCAAACGTTCCACCTGTTCCGGGTAACGAGCCGCATAGGCAACGGACAAAATAGCGCCCATCGAATGGCCGATCAAGGTAAACGGGGCATAGGGGGATAGGGTTCGATGCAGCGCAGCCACGTGCCGCTCAACCGTATACTGTGTCTGGGGCTTGGGGGATTGCCCAAAGCCCAGCGGATCAACAAGCAAAACCCGGTGATGTCTTTCCAGCGCGGCTACACGGCCCTGCCAGTAACGCATTGTGCCCCCCAAACCCGGCAAGAACACCAGCGTAGACCCATCGTCTACCCCCGATTCTGCGACATAAAGTGTCTGGATAAAATCAACCGGCAGTTCCATCAGAAAATCCTTCCTCCCCCTCCGCCACTATCGAACCAGAAAATCCTGCTGCATGCCCATGGCCTCATCTGTTAGGCGGATGGATTCAGGCCCATTTGTTACCATGCCGGCCAAGGCGCGAATGGCGTCAATATTCTCCGGTACCACAATCGCCTTTGCCGCTTGCTGCTGGTTGCTTGCGTTCGTCATGTGGTCTCCAGATAGCCGCCCTGCTGCAAAAGCTCCCGCACGCGGGCCATATTCATACCAAAGCCCAACAGCGTTTCCCCGTCAATCACCAAAGCCGGGGTGGCAAAGCGCCCCACCAGTTCCTTTAGCTCGTCCATGTATTGCTCATTTGTCGTCACGTCTTTCTCCACGTAAGGGACATTGTTTTGGGCAAAGAAACTCTTCGCCGCCTGACAATCGCCTCAGGTGGGTTGTGTGTAAAGGGTGACGCCTTTTTGTTTTTCGGAACGTTTGAATAATCGTTTTAACATTTTATACTCTCAGTAGTTGTAATTTTAGCGGCCAGGAACAACCGGCAGTCCCAAAGTTAACCAATCATGCAGGCCGCCCCGGTAGTAGAGGATTTTATCTGCCGGGAAACCGGCTTCCAGCAAGGCGTGTATGGCCGTAGGTGATTGACCACATTGCGGCCCATTACAGAAGAATACAGACGGCCGTTCTCGATCCAGCTCATCAATACGGGCTTCCGCCTCCGGGTAGGGGATATTTTGGGCGCTGGGAATGGTAGACGTCAGGAAAAAATCAGCCGTTCGGCTATCAATGACCGGCCAACCTTTTTCCAGATGAGCCAATAATTCCACCTCGCCTATTGTTTGAACACCTTCAGCAACCTGCATCGGTTGCAGCGTTCCCCAGGTAGCATCCACCAAAACCACGCCCGGTTCGTCTTGAGAAAGCCGGGGCACAAGAAAATGGTTTTCTCCTGGAGGTATTCGTTGTAATTGAATGATCATATTTGTCTTCTCCCAGTTTCCGGTAAACCCTTAATCTACTGGTATCAATTGTGCGGGTGATTCATCTCTTCCGCTTCTACCATTCTGCGATGCTCACTTTCATATTTCGGGGGTACGCCATTATAAATGGCAACGTAGATCAGATCCTCATCCAGAGCGCGCACCGTATGGATTTCACCGGCGTCAAAGACAACCATCATTCCTGGGTCACATTCCCGCTCCACACCATCTCGACCGGAAAACACCCCTTTCCCCTGAAGAATGATTAAATGGACAGGCGAATGAGGGGCATCGTGCGTCTTGATACGTTGGCCCGGTAAAAAGGCAAAACGTAGTGCCCGTGCCTCCTGATTGCTGTGCAATGATTGAGCATGAGGCTGCTTCTCCTTAAATTCCACACCTGTCAGTAATTCTATAGTTCTCATTTTGTTTTACTCCTTGGTCTATGAGTCGGGTGACAAGTCCACCTGCTCACAAGCATTTCTCTCTTGTTTCCCGTCTCCACTATGATTTGACTATATCCCCAGGCCAGACTTGATGAAAGCGCCGGTTAGCCGCTAATGTATAAGCCAAATAGCGCGTATTTATAATGTCTGTAGAAATGCTGCTGCCTGCGGGAAATGTCCAGCCAATAGTTGGTTCAAGCGGCGGCGGGCCGGGTCAATACGGCCGTCTGCCGCCAACCAGGGCAAAACAAGCTGCGCCAAAGCCAAATCCAGGGCAATATCCAGGTTCTCTTCCGGCAGCGAAGCAAACAAACCCTGACCTGCAACCGTCCAGGCATTAGCCAAAAAGACAATCGCCTGGTTCATAACCGTCTGCGGTAGATGAACATCCTCTTCATGCAAAAGGTCCATCACCTGAACCAATGGTGCAAATGCTTGCCGCTGCCCGTGCAGATTGCGGCGCAGCCTGGCAAAAGCAGCTTGCTCCGTGCGCACACAAGACCGCAAATACGGCCGTGCCCTCTGAGTCTCCGGCTGTTGTGGCAGTAAACCAGGCAACCGCATTTTCTTACCAATCCAGGGCACGACGATTGTATGGGCAAGCAGATCAGCGTCCCACCAACGAAAACGGTCTGTGTCCATTGTGCCTATCAGGCGCAGGTTGGGTGGATAGGGGATTGGCTCCATGTCCGGCCACATTTGCCAGCCCGGTACAGAAAACAGGGTGTGCAGCTCGGCCGGGCTGATATTTGTCAGGCAGGCAATGTAAAGGCGATTGTGATTTTCCGGTCGGACGGCCTCCTCAATCAACGTCAATAATTTACTGGTATTAAACCGGGCCTGGGCTTCAACAAATTCAGAAACATGCCGGCTGCCACTGGCCCAACGGGCATGGCCGACCATCGTATGGTATTGGCCGGCCGACCCACTAGCTATCACCTGGGCCAGACTGTGTACCAGGGCTACTTTGCCTGTTTGTGCCGGAGCGGTCAGAAGCAAAAACGGCCGTGACTTAAGCGCCACGTAGAAATTGAGAATAGATAAACGATCCGCCCGCACGCCGGTAACGGCCGTGGCTGCGATAAAGTCGTGGATAATTGCTCGTTCTTCGTCTTGCTGAACACGGCCGTTAACCCCCGCCGTCCCATTTCTCTGTCCAGCCATTGTTTTTTCAAAAAGCAGCATTATTGCTTCACCTCTTCCTAAAAAGAATGGGTCTGGCCCCGTCCGGCAGAGCCGTTTCCAGGGGCCAGACCCATTCTTCAAACCATGCTTCCCGTCC
>JAJRTP010000491.1 GCA_024278255.1 Chloroflexota bacterium
AGCTAACCGGCTATGAACTGGTACAGAAAGACGCACAGCCGGGAGACGAGATTGATCTCTGGCTGGAATGGGAAGTCTTGCAGCCGATGGCGCGGGACTGGAGTGTATTTGTCCACCTGACGGACCCGGTGTTGGGCGTCCCCATTGCTCAACGGGATATGTACCTGGATCAAGGTTTACGCCCCACGTCGCTGCTGCAACCCGGTGAGCGGATTGTGAATTTTTACCGGCTGCGCGTGCCGGATACGGCCGTTGCTCCCGCCGACTTAGAGTTGAATGTGGGGTTGTATGATTTTGAAACCGGGGAACGATTGGCTTTGCCAGACGGCCGTGATCTGGTCATGCTGGATAGGGTGCAGTTAACGGCCGTGCCCGGCCAGACGCCCAATCCCGTCTCCGTCAGCTTCGAGAAAGGGGTGGAACTGGTCGGTTATGAACTGGAACCGCGCCGGGCGGCAGCCGGGGATACGCTCAACCTCACCCTCTACTGGCAGCTCAACCAGCCCTTGCCGGAAGATTACACCTTCTTCGCCCAGGTGGTAGACGAGGACACCACCCGCTGGGCCAGTCAGGATTTGCCCGTCCCCACTTCCGCCTGGGAAACGGGACAGGTCATTCCCGTCCCCATGACCCTGACCCTGAGCGAGGAGACGCCGCCGGATGTGTATCCTGTCATCATCGGCCTGTATACCCGCACAGAAGATGGGGGTTTTGCCAGATTGCAGCGTATTACGGCGGACGGCCGTCCCACAGACGACTTTTTGCAGTTGACGTTGCTGCGGGTGGACTGAAATTGACTGCGCCGGGATATATTTTTAATGGTAAAATAGCGGCAAACTGTTTCCCATTCATCAACTATGAAAACGGAGAATGTTAATGCTAACAAATGAGGAAGAAAAGTTATCTGTCTACGTTGAACCAGACGAACCTACAATACCTGATGAAGTCACCAAAGACACTCCGGTTGAAAGCTTGAATCTGAATTGGACTGAAAAACAACTTCCTCAAAAAAAACGGACGAAACACGTACACGGTCTACATCCATATTTAGGAAAATATATACCGCAGCTGGTTGAGATATTTTTACGAAAATATTTTACCCCCGGACAAACAGTTCTCGATCCATTTGCCGGGTCTGGTACGACTTTGGTGCAGGCTAACGAGTTAAGCATTTATTCCATCGGTTACGATATTTCTGCGTTTAACGTTTTGCTCTGCCGGGTAAAAACAGATAGTTATGACGTTAAAAAAGCTGAGGCGGAAGCGAAAGATATATTGGAGAAGACCCGCAGCGTCACCCAGCCAGGCAACGGGCAGTTGAGCTTATGGCCGACCGTTTCTCCCGATATTCAGATTCCTCAAACAGAAGATGATTATTTACGTTCGTGGTATGCGCCGCAAGCCCTTCGGGAGTTGCTGACATATCGCCAGCTTATTGAAAACGGGGAGTACGAATACAAAAATCTCCTTCGTATCATTTTGACCCGTTCTGCCCGATCCGCCCGTCTGACGACTCATTTTGATCTGGACTTCCCCAAAAAACCACAGCGGGAACCATATTGGTGTTACAAGCATTCCCGAACTTGCAGCCCTACGGAAGAAGCATTCAAATTTCTGAAAAGATATACCATAGATACAATCAGACGGGTAAGTGAGTTCAGGCAATTGCGTACAGACGCCACGGTAACTGTTTATCATGCCGATAGCCGTATGGCCGACGTACCTCCGGTTGATGGCGTTATTACCAGCCCGCCCTACGTGGGGTTAATTGATTATCACGAACAACACGCCTATGCGTACCATTTGTTGAATTTGAATGATAATCGTCACCGGGAAATAGGCCCGGCGGCGCTGGGTTCCAGTCAAAAAGCGCGGCGGCAATATCAGCAAGACATTGCCCAGGTTTTCCAGAATGTGACCAAAAATATGCCGGCCGGCGCGCCGGTTATTGTTGTGGCTGGCGACAGGCATGAACTTTACCCTGAAATAGCTCGAATGGCCGGATTGGAAGAGGATGTCGTGCTGCAACGTCACGTTAATCGTCGTACCGGCAGAAGATCGGGAGAATTTTACGAATCTATTTTTATTTGGCGGAAACCATAATTCCCGGAGATGATATGTCGCAAGAAACAATGAAACTGGCTATTCAATCTGTCATCTCGGAGATGATGGACAGAATTATGAACAAGGTTCTGTATGACGATCCTTTTCAAAAAGAGAAATTCCAGGCGACTAAGCCTTTATATGCCGCTTTAGTGCCTTTGGAAATTTTCAAAGGGTCTCATTTTGAACGCCGATTCGTTACGCCGTTTGGCAGCGCATGGGAAAAATTGGCGGTTGTGGCGGCAAATGAAGGGCTGGGTTTGGGGGAAATGGGGCGTACAGTTCAAGGGACTGTTAAATCGGAGCGGTTACGTCGCATTACAGAAGTGTTGAACCGGCTGGAACATCGAGCAAAAAAGAGTGAAAAGCGGGTGCGGCCTGATTGGGATACAGAATTGGCGTATATTCTTGAAGGGGATGGCGAAGATATTCCAGTTACGGTTGTTTGCGATGTTTACGCCGTAAATCAACAGAGCGGCGAGCGGTTTGCTTTTGAACTGAAAGCGCCTTTGCCAAACAGCGATCAGACTAAAGTCAGTAAGGAAAAGATTTTCAAGTTGTATTGTATGGAGCCGCGGCAGGTAGAAGGAGCATATTACGCCTTGCCGTATAATCCTTACGGCAAAAAGGAAGATTACGCCTGGAGTTTTCCCGCCCGCTGGTTCAATATGAAAGAAGATGAAGTTGTACTCATTGGCGACGAGTTTTGGGAAAAGATCGGCGGGTTAGGGACGTATCAGGCATTTATTGCAGCGGTCAATGAGATTGGCGCCGAGTATAAAGAGCAGATTTACCGGGAGTATTTAGGCATTGAACCGCCTCCGGGTTCTCTGAACACCCCCTTGTCATTATGACCCAGCTATCTAACCCAACTCGCTCCCCGTGGGCCTTGGCGGCGTTGCTGGGGCTAACGGCCGTAACCGCCGGTATCATCCTGGCCTTTGGCGGCCCGCTGGCTGCGTTAGCCTTGCTTATGGCCGGGGCGGCCGCTTACGTCGTCCTGCGCAACATCGAGTTGGGCTTTTGGGGCGTGATCCTGGTCATTAGCCTGTTGCCCTTTGCCACATTGCCCATTGACATCGGCATCACTCCCACCTTTCTGGATTTGGCGCTGGCGGCCGTTATCGGTGTGTGGGCCCTGCGGATTGTTACCGGGCGGCAGCGCACCATTATTACCAGCCCGATTACCGTGCCGCTGCTTATTTTTATCCTGATTGCCGTCTTCGCCTTCATTTTTGGTCTGGCAAATGGGTCGCTCACCCCTACGCTGCTGCGTAAATTCGC
>JAJRTP010000492.1 GCA_024278255.1 Chloroflexota bacterium
AAGGCGCCCGGCTGGCCGAAGAGATTACCCAGTTGGTAGAGGAGGTTCGGGCATTGGGGCCGCTCAACTGGCCCGGCGTCGTCGCGCCTAACGGTGACCGTCCCATCCATCTGGAAGAAATGGAAATAGAAATGGAGGAGGTGGCGGCATGAGTGAGAATGGCAAGCCTGTTCGGCAAGCTCAAGACAAGCCCAAGTTAGCCATGTATTGGGGCGCCGGCTGCGGCGGCTGCGAAATCGCCGTGCTAAACATCGCCGAAAAAATCCTAATCGTGGACGAGGTGTTTGACATCGCCTTCTTCCCCTGCATTGCCGACTTCAAGGTGAAAGATGTGGAAGGCTACCCGGACGGCTATATTGATCTGTGCCTGTTTGACGGAGCCATCCGCAACTCGGAAAACGAGGAAATGGCCCAACTGCTGCGGCGCAAATCGAAGGTGCTGGTGGCATTTGGCTCCTGCGCTTACGAAGGCTGCATCCCCGGCCTCTCTAACCTGACCTCGAAGGAAGCTACGCTGCGCACCGTCTACCTGGACAACCCCACGATTGATAACCCGGACGGCATCCTGCCTCAGCCGTTTTATGACGTGCCGGAAGGAACACTGGAAATCCCAGTGTTTTACAACACCGTTAAATCACTGGATCAGGTGGTGGACGTGGACTACTATCTACCCGGATGCCCGCCGGAACCGCATCAAATCTGGGCGGTACTGCAAGTGGTGGTCGCGGCCTTGACACAGGGAGCCGCGCTGCCGCCGTCAGGATCGATCATCGGCGCGGGGGAGGTGGCGGTATGCCAGGAATGCTCCCTGAAGAAGGATGAGAAGGTGATTGAGCGGTTTTACCGGCCGTATGAAATCATCCCGGACCCAACGGTGTGCCTGCTGGAACAAGGTCTCATGTGCCTGGGGCCGGCGACACGCAGTGGCTGCGGGGCGTTGTGCCCGCAGGTAGGGATGGGCTGCCGCGGCTGTTATGGGCCGCTGGCCGGTGTGGAGGATCAGGGAGCGAAGATGTTAACGGCCGTAGCCTCCGTCCTGGATGTGGGCAAACCGGGCGACGACGAAGCGGAGCTGGAACGCCAGCTTGACGCCGCTATCGAGACCATCGTTGATCCGGCGGGGACGTTTTACCGCTTTAGTATGTCGCATTCCTTGTTAAGAAGGGCGAAGGTGAATGGGAATTAGTTTTCAGTATTCAGTGTACAGTGTTCAGCGGGTTGTACCGAAAACTGAATACTGATAACTGAATACTGAACACTGCCAGGGATAAAGTTATGACTACAAAACGAATCACAATTGATCCAATCACCCGACTGGAAGGGCACGGCAAGATTGAGATTTTTCTGGATGAGGCCGGCGAAGTGGAAAATGCCTATTTTCAGATTCCGGAACTGCGCGGGTTTGAGCAGTTTTGCGTGGGCCGGCCGGCAGAGGAAATGCCGCGTATCACGAATCGCATCTGCGGCGTTTGCCCGGAGGCGCATCACATGGCGGCAACGAAAGCGCTGGATGCGTTGTACGGGGTGGAACCCTCATCGGCAGCCAAGAAAGTGCGGGAAATGTTCTACTCGGCCTTCTACGTCACCGATCACACCGTTCACTTTTACGCTTTGGGCGCGCCCGATTTTGTATTAGGGCCAACTGCGCCCGCAGCAGAACGGAACATCCTGGGCGTCATTCACAAAGTAGGCACGGAAATCGGCCTGCAAGTGATCAACTGCCGCAAACGGAACCATCATGTCATCCAAATGCTGGGCGGGCGCGGCGTCCATCCGGTAGCGGGGATGCCGGGCGGCTGGAGCCAGGCGGTTACGGAGGAAATGCGCCAGGAAATTGAGGGATATGCCCGCGAGAATGTAGAGTTCGCCCTCTTCAGCCTGCAATTGTTTGCCGACGTGGTGCTGGCGAATCAGGAATATGTGGATTTGATTCTGTCGGATGCGTTCACCCATCGCACTTATTACATGGGCACGGTGGATGAGAACAACTGCGTCAACTTTTACGATGGCCTGATTCGCGTGGTGGACCCGGACGGCCGTGAATTTATCAAATATCCGGCCCAGGATTACGCGCAGCACATTGCAGAACGGGTGGAACCGTGGACGTATCTCAAGTTCCCCTACCTGAAAGAGGTGGGCTGGAAAGGGTTTGTGGACGGCAAGGACAGCGGTGTTTACTGCACCACCCCCCTCTCCCGGCTGAATGCGGCGGATGGTATGGCCACGCCGCAAGCGCAGGCGGCGTTTGAGAAGTTTTATGAAACGTTGGGGAGTGAGAAGGTGAACGGCCGTTACCAACCGATCCACCACCGGTTAGCCACCCACTGGGCGCGGCTGGTGGAATTGCTCTACGCCGCGGAACGGATGCTGGAACTGGTGCAAGACCCGGAAATCACCGACCCTAACGTGCGGGTAACGGTGAACACGACACCGACAGAGGGCATCGGCAGCGTAGAAGCGCCACGCGGTACGCTAACCCATCATTACCAGACGGACGAAAACGGCATCCTAACTAAAGTCAACCTGATTGTGGGCACGACAAACAATTACGCCCCCATCGCCATGTCGGTCAAGAAAGCGGCCCAGGGCCTCATTCACAATGGTACGGTCATCACGGAAGGGCTGCTGAATACGATTGAGATGGCTTTCCGCAACTATGACCCGTGTATGTCTTGCGCCACCCATTCTCTGCCCGGCCAAATGCCGCTGGAGGTGGTGATTCGGGATGCGGCGGGGAATGAAGTTGAGCGGTTGAGGCAGTTTGTTTAGTGTGCAGTTTTCAGTGTTCAGTAGCTGCAACTGCGGGTGACTTATGGGATGAAAACAATCGTTATTGGCTTGGGCAACCCCATCCTCACGGATGATGGCGTGGGCGTAAAAGTAGCTTACGAGGTGAAGAAAGCTCTTAATTTCCAATCTCCCATCTCCAATCTCCACATCACCGAAGCCAGCGCGGGCGGGCTGCGCCTGATGGAAATGATGGTGGGGTATGACCGGGCGATTCTGGTGGATGCGTTTACGAACGGCCGTAACCAACCGGGCCGCATCCAACGCTTGACGCTGGAGGATTTACGGGCCGTCAGCCCCACGCAGCACAGCGCTTCGGCGCACGATACGACACTGGTCACGGCGCTGGAAACGGGCAAAAAGCTGGGGCTGCATCTACCGGATGAGGTGATTATTTACGCGATTGATGTGGAAAATGTGATAGATTTTAGTGAAGAACCAACGACGGCCGTGGCTGAAGCGATACCTGAGGTGGTTACGGCCGTACTGAATGAAATAGGAGGCAGTTATGATCTCTCCGGAAATAATTCGCCGCTACCCGTTTTTTGCGGGATTGAACCATGAGCAAATTGTAAAACTGGCCCAGGCCGCCAGTGAACTATCCGTAGATACCGGCCACGTCTTCTTCCATGAAGGAGACGAACTTAACTATTTCCATCTGGTGCTGGAAGGGGCGGTAGCCATTGCTATCCCCATCCCAGCCAAGAGCGCGGCCGGCGACATTGCCGGGCAATTGATTGGCGACTACAAGGCCGAAGATTTAATTGTCAGCACTGTGGGCACAGGGGATGTTTTCTCCTGGTCAGCGCTTATTCCACCCTATATTGCTACGGCCGGCGCCAGGGCGATTATGCCCAGCCGGGTAATTGCTTTTGACCGGCGCAAACTGCTCAAGGAGTTTGAGAGCGACTGCCAATTCGGTTACCTGATGATGCAAAAAGCGGCCCAAATTTCCCGTGACCGGCTGCGGGATTTACGGATTGAGTCGTTGGCAGAATTGGCGGGATAGATACACGGATGGGGCGGATTTGACGGGTTTTCGCGGATAAATCAATCTGAGGAATCAGCCGGCAATTGTAACCAATCGTGCAGAAACTGAAACAAGTCCTCCAAATTGGTTATGATGGATGGCTCTGGTTGTGTCTGCCCGGCCACATGAACATGGTGGGGCGCCGTAGCAATACTCGGCCAATGCAGAGCATTATCCCAACGGCGACGTAAAGTGCTGTCTGCATCCATCCATTGATACGCATACTTACGCTGGCCATCAACAAAAAGATAATCACGGATTTTTAATCGACTGCCATCTTCAAGAATAGCGGTAACTCGCAGCATATAAGCATCGCCTTCTTGTTCATATTGTATGATTTCCCAGGATTGAAACAAATTAGCGTATTTTTCAAACAGATACAGCATGGCAAAAGGCTACTTACTGAAGAGCGTCTAACTGGGCTTGGATAGTCTGAATGGCGTCAGCACACCATTGCCACTGCAAATAATCGTCGTCAGCCTCAAAATCTTCTTTCCCTTCCTGTTCATATTTTTGCCGCATCTGTTCCAGCGCCACACCCCATTTTTTTTCCAGTTGCCTGACGGCCGTCTGGTAATGTGCCAAACGACCCAGCAAGATCATTCTGGCCTGTTGGCGAGCGGCTATCATTGGGTCAGGATAACCCAGAGATTCGAGGATGCTTTCTGCAGTATAAGTGGCTGGTGTACTCATCGCTTTATTCCCATACTATTTCCATAAATGTGTATCTTTCGCGTATCTGCTTTTGTTCATTGTAGACAACATGGAGAGGGGGGTCAAGCAACAATATTCTATCATCTATAATTCCAGTAGTTGTTGGAAGAACACGGCCGTATCTCCCGCAATCTTCTCCCAGGTAAACAGTTCAGCCGTTTTCGCCGCCTCTCGACCCAGACGCTGGCGTAAATCAGCGTCATCCCGGAGCATTTGAATAGCCGCCGCCAATCCCGCCACATCATCAGGGGAAACCAGCCAGACGTTACGGCCGTGTACCAGTTCCGGCGTAGGTATGGTGGGTGTGGTAGTGATGAGGGGACGGCCGTGGGCCAAAGCGGCCATCAACGTCCCCCGGCGCAGCGACGCCCCATCGCGGTAAGGCATCACCATCACATCCGCCGCTTGCAGCCAGGTAGAAACGTGGTGCGCCGGAACAAAGCCCGTCCAATGCACCCGCCGCGTCAGGTCAAGTTCAGCGATAAGGTCATCCAACTGCTGTAAGAAGGCGGCGTTGTTGGCCGCGTCGCTGCTGCCGGTGCGCCCGCCGATGAAAACCAGGTGGACGTTTTCCGGCAAATCGGCCAATGCCCGGACGAGCATGTCCGCCCCCTTGCTCTCGTTGAGAAAACCGAAGTAGCCCAGCAAAAAATCGTCCGCCGCCAGAGAGAGTTCGGCGCGCACGGCCGTAATCTCCTGCGGTGTCACATCATACACCTCAATGTTACTGCCGATAGGAATCTGGGCCACCTGCTCAATGCCCAACTGCTGCAATGTCACATAATCTTCGGGATTGGTGGCAATAACGCCGGTCGACTGTCGGGCCATGAAGTTAACGGCCGTGCGTCGCAGCCGCCCCGCTTTGGGCAGCAAGTAGGGGACGCGCAGATCGTGGAAGGTTACGGCCGTGGCGACGGCTCCCTGCAAACGCCAGGGCAGCAAATTGATAGCCGGGCTGCGCATGTTATAGGCCGCCGCCTGGTACTGGATATTGACCAGTTCCAATTCCTGCCGGATGGCAATATCTACAATTTTATGCAGTTCGCCAAACCCCCATTTTTTGATG
>JAJRTP010000493.1 GCA_024278255.1 Chloroflexota bacterium
CCCGCCCGCAAATAAGTTAGCGGAATTGGCGGGCGGGCTTCGAGTAAGCGGCCTTCCATTCCAGGTAATTTATTGTTGGCCGCTTACTTAGTCCAACTAAAAAGACCCCGTCCCAACATTGACGAGGTCTGAGTGTTTTATTATTCGTGAGTCTACTGAAAAAACTAACCGCAGAGGCGCAGAGGGCGCAAAGAATTTAGAGTCTCCCAGAGAAAAATCTCTGCGTTCTCTGCGCCTCTGCGGTGAAATCAATCTTTTTTCAGTAAAGCCATTCGTGGTAAAACTTTCGTTATGAAGCGGACACGGCCGTCAACCCCTTAACCGCCTTCTTATCCAGCTTCAAATAAACAGTATTGTTATCTGCATCTACGCGGTCAATTTCGCTGACGGGAACAGCATCGTATTTTTTGCTGTGCAGCACTTCTTTCCAGGACAGGTGTTTTTCGTGGACGACGAGGTGGGTAATGGCGTCGCTGTCCGGGTTAATGATAAAACCGGACACAGTTCCCACACGGCCGTCTGTCGCTTTCACTTCATAGCCCCGCTTTACAGCCAATTCCCCGTGTGGTATCTGTTCCACCGGCTCGTAGCCGGCTCGATGATCCGGAGATGTGGCGTAAGGCCAGGCTACTATGCCGGAAGTGCCAACGGAATCATCTTCTTCCAGAGGCACCAATTCATACTCTATAAAAGGTTTTTGCAGGAAAAATTCTATTTCGGTAAGGGACAGTTGTACTTCCTTCTCGTTGCAATCGGTGATTAAGTCTGCCGGGATTAGGTATTCTTCTCCCTTATCTCCTTTTTCGGTGGCGACAATGTGCGTGATTTTTTGCGAAACCGGATTGATAATCAGACGGGTCACTTGCCCCATCGGGCAATCGGTGCAGTTAACTTGAGCGTTCAATGCTAATTCCATTTGTATCCTTTCCTATTTTTTGTAACCACAGAGCGATACTGATTTTGTTCATTCGTGTGATTGGTGACCACCCGTGGCAAAGATTTAAGATTTGTTGATGGCGCTATTATACCTTCAATTCTGAGAGGTTGCCTGTTTTTCCAGGCGTGTTTCCAGCGCGCCTTGAATTTCCTGCCAGAGGGATTGGTACGCCTGGGCAGCGACGGAATGAGGGGCAAAGACGGAGACGGGGGCACGGTACAGTCCCATTTTTTCGATCTGGCTGCGATAGGGAATGGGGGTTTTGCAGACGTGATCGAATTGGCGGTAAACGGCCGTAGCCAACTCCCGGTGCATCTTTTTACGGCCGTCCACCAGCGAAAAAAATGTGGTCACCGCCTCCGTATCATACCCATTCTGCTGCAAAAACGCGCGAAGCTGCACATACGTCCGCACCGACAATGTGGTAGGAATCAGAGGTACCAGCAGCATATCCGCCGCCTGGAAAATATTCTCCGCCAAAATGTTAAACGTGGGTGGGCAGTCCAGAAAAATCAGATCATATTCGGCACTCAAAGGGGCCAGAATGCGCCGCAACTGCTCCGTTGGCTGTTTCGCTTCCAGAAAGGCAATGTCCAGATTGCGGTGGGTAAAATCGGCCGGGAGCAAATCCAAATGGGCGTAATCGGTGGCCTTGATGCTGCGCTCAATCGGCCGTCCCGCCTGGGAAAAGCCCTGCGCTTTCTTCTTCAGCCGGGGCTTGATGCGGAAGTAGTAAGTAGCCGAGCCTTGCGAATCCAGGTCGCAGATGAGGGTTTTGTAGCCGGATTGAGCCGCCAGATAGGAGAGATTGACAGCGGCGGCCGTTTTCCCCACGCCGCCTTTGCTGCTGTACAGGGCAATCGTTTTCATGCGCCTTTCCTTTTTCCACTGGCAAATAGTTCCTCAAAAAGCTGGCTGTTGGCCGGGGCGGTGAAAGCGGCAAACGTCTGGGCAAATTCCGCCTTTACCCGCAGCCGTTCCTGGTGCAGGATGGCCACCAGCCCGCCGATAGCCATGAGCGTGTGGCGCGATTGTTGGTCCGCCAGCGGCAGCTCATCAGCCACGTGCAGTAAGTAATCTTCCTGGACGCAAAGGTCGTTAAAATCGCCCAGATTGGTTTGCAGTTGTTTAAGCTGTTTGATGAGGTAGGCAATCTCCTCCGGGGGGAAGAGGGGGGTGAAAAATTCCAACAGATAGCGCAGTTTTTTGCAATCAATCCGTAAAGCGTGCAGCAGATGGTCTTCGGTGTTTTCCAGAATTTCGCGGCCTTCGGCCACAATCTGGCGGTACCGTTTGAAGATGCGCTTGCGGGCCACCTGGATGATGGGGCGGGCAGCGTGGGGCGCCGTGGGGTTTTTCGGCGCCGGTTCGTTGAGGAACGCTTCCCAATCGGCCATAATCTGGCGGTACTGCGGGCCGTGGAGATGGGCCACGACGTCGGCGAGTACGGCCGTGCGCTTTTGTTGCAAATAAGCAAAGAGAGGCCCAATATCCGCCGCCAGATTTTCTGGCAGCAGCGCCCGGTAGCGGGCCTCATCCAGCAGATATACGTCCAGGTCGCGCAGTTGGTTGGTCATCTTACCCACCGTGGCTAAATCCTGCTTGAATCGGGCTGTTATGTCGGCCGGAAAGACGCCTTTGATTTGCGTCAGGGCAGAGCGGGTGCGGCGGATGGCCACGCGGAAATCGTGCAGAAATTCGGTGTCAATGTCCTGGGCAATGTACGGCTCATTGCTGCGGATGACTTTAAGTTGGGCGCGCAGGATTTGTTTGGCTGCCTCGTCTGCCCGCATCTCCGGGGTGAGGGGAACGGGGGGCTTGGGGGTGTAACCGCCCGGCGTTTTTCCGGCAGCAGCCATGATTTGCCGGTAGATGTCTGTCTCTGCGCCGGGGCTGAGACCGGCGTCGCGCAGGCGTTGGCTGATGGTTTGGGCTTCCTGGTCGTAACCGCGCAGGGAGTGCAGGTGGAGGGTGATTAGGGGTGTGGTATCGGGGGACGGCCGTATCTCTTCCACCACCAGCCGGGCCACTGTCTTCTCATCTTCATTCAGGAGGGGGTAGGTTGTCCGGGTCACCTCGGCGCAGGCCATCTCCAGAAGCGCTCGCACGCCCAGAATGGGAGCAACTCGCTCGCGCAGCGCTCCGGCGGGAAAATCGTCCGCAAAAACGGGCGGTGTCTGGCAAATTTCCTGGGCTATGGTGACGGCCGTATCCAGTTCCCGCAAACTGTATTCGTTATGTTGCCCGGTGAGGACCAGCGCGTTCCGGTACAGCCGCCAGTCAAAGGTGTCGTAATAACAAAGGGTGATGCTTTGGCTGGCTTCGGGGATGGTGGGGACTACGGCCGTGATCCCCGCGATGATCTCGGTTGGCTCAATGTCGTCTGGTAAATGAAAGTCAGTGCTTTGGGTCAGCAACGTTACTTTTTCTTCTTTTTCTTACCCTTTTTCTGGGAACTGTCCTTCTTCTTGCTGCTCTTCTGCTGCTTCTTGCTCTTCTTCCCCTTCTTTTCGCCCTTTTTGCCCTTCTTTGCCTTCTTGTCTTTCTTTTTGTTCATGGCTTTCTCCTTTTTCTGGGAACTATCCTTCTTCTTACTGCTTTTCTGCTGTTTTTTGCCTTTCTTTCCCTTCTTGCTCTTCTTGCTCTTCTTTTTATCCGTCCCTTTGCCTTTCTTCCCGCTGGATTTTTTCTTTTTGCCGGATGATTTGTTGGGGACGGCCGTCATCGGCGTTCCTTCTGCCTCGGCTACCAGAATAGCTACAGCGGCGACCGTTTCCGGTTCAGGTTCCGGCAGTCTGTCCACTGTGGGAACAGGCGGAGACTGCACCGCCTCTTGTTTATCGGAGCGCACACTCTCCGGGAAGATGTCCAACCGCTTGCTGCGGAAGCGCCCCAGCCAATAGCGTACCTGATTTTCCGTCAGCCCGGATTGCTGGGCCGCCTCAGCCTGAGACGCGCCATCAGCCAAAGCCAAGATTGTCTGGGCGCGTTGACTGTAAGGCGCTTTGCCGGTGGCTATTTGCTGGCAGGCTGTTCGTTCATCGGATGTCAGATGGAGTTGTTTTTTCGGCTGGTTTTCCATAGGTGCGATTTTCTCCCTTTTGATGTGTGGGGCGATTTACCAGAATCACGCTGTAAAAACTATATATCCGGTGACAGTGTAAAGAGGTTGTGGACGGGAAAATTATAACATGATCGGGATAATTAGGTAGCAAGATTTTTGTTACGCGCTCTCGTGCAGCATAACTTTTGCCTTTTTCAGCTCGACAAACCCCTCCGGCAGACCGGAATGGCGGTTACTAATCGCCCATCTGCCGAGTCCACTTTCTTCCTGAGATGTAGTTCTCATCAGATATGTAGACTGCTTAATAATTCTCTTGAATTGCTCGTGCTATTCTGTACATGGATCAGTATCCGGTGGCTGACCAATCCGTGATCGCCGGAAACATTATGGACGGTATTGAAAATAATGCTTTAAGCACCTGAGTAAAAAATTTTGGTATTTTCCCAAACAGCAAATTTGGCTCGTTAATTGAGGGTGAAGTGAAATAATTACCAAAGAATATCTACTCGAGTACTCACCGTTCGGGGAGACTAAATGGAGCCGATCTCCACTTTCTGCCCTTCACAGAATTCCTGCACTAAAACCAACAACGGATCATAGCATTTTTCAATGTTGTCTTACATAAGGAGAGGTAAACTATGTTTCGTGTATCCGTATCACCCCGTGTTTCTCGTATCAGAGGAATTGTCTTTGGATTTTTGCCATTCCTCGCCATTATACTCATTGGTTGCAGCAGCTTTGTCTATCCCACGTTGTCCCATCAAGGCAAGCTGCTGGACAGTAGTGGGAATCCGGTAGCAGACGGTTCTTATACTGTCATGTACCGGCTGTACCATAGTGGCACTGGGGGAACGGCCGTCTTCACCGACACCAATTCTGTTGCCGTCACTGATGGGTATTTTAACAGCGATTTTGGGGCGGCAAACGTAGACCCCAAGATTTTCGCGGAACAGACGTGGTTAGAAATCACCGTCAACGGTGAAACGCTGACCCCCCGTCAATTATTACGCGGCGCTCCCTATGCCAACGGTCTGGTGGCCGGCTCCGCAGCAATTGGCTCGCAGCCCGTCACCTATACCTATAATACCTACGACAACCTGGGGTCTGCTTTCTTTGCCGCCAATACAGATTCCAGCGCCACAGGGGGTAGTGGCTTAACGGCCGTAACCACTGCCCAACTCACAGGTGGTTCGCCATACAAGACAGATGTGGCTGCTGTACGCGGTCTGGCTGTTGATACCGATAGTAGTTCTATCACTGGGGCCTATGGTGGTATCTTTGTTTCTGAAGATTACAGGGGCCTTTACGCAGATGGTGGCAGCACTTATTTTGCCGCCTATTTTAATGGTAATATTTTTGTGACGGGAGCCTGTTCAGGCTGCGCGTCGGCCTTGACTTCCCAAAATGCAGGCAGAACTGTTATTGAACCTGGAGATTTTGTAACGGCCGTTGGCGTAGAAGTCGATCCCGATTATGGCATCCCCATCCTGCAAGTGCGCCAAGCAGCTGCTGGCGATACCATCCTGGGTGTGGCTATCAGCGCCATGAATCGTGGGGATTACCAGGAAGGCGCTCTGACGCAAATGGGCTACGAAATGGCGGATGGCGTCATCAATCAAAATGGATACGTCTCGGTTGTCACTGAAGGACTGGTGCAGGCGCGGCTTTCCCCGCCATCCGCTGTTGCTATTGGCGATTTCGTCACAGCCGAGGGCGTTCAGGTCGGTACAGTCCCCAGTATCGAAAGTGTAGGCCAGGTTATGAGTGACGTAGACGAGAGTGGATTGCAGTGGATTTTGCTGAACCGCTAGGAGAAATCAGCCATGATTAAGATTAAAAAACTGTTTTTTGCGTTGCTCGCCGTTGCTACAGTTGTTGTTTTGGTTGGGATTGTTGTTACCCTCTCTAGGCCCGTCCCAACCATACAAGCAGCCCCTCAAGCGCCCTTGGCTTCATCGCCATCTTACCAGCTAAACTGGGACGTGGTGAGTGCCGGTGGCTCCACCATGCAGAGCGCGTCATTTACCATGTACAGCACCACCGGGCAAAATGTGACCGCAACCATGACCGGCAGCACCTATACCATGAAGAATGGTTTCTGGCATGGCGTGTTTGAACAAATCAAACTGTTCTTGCCCCTCATCATAAAAGAGTAGGCAGCCATATTATCAACATTGCGTCAGTTTAACAGACTGGCGCAATGTTATATACCATCTCGCAAAAGCGGGCAGGTCATACAATGCCCGCCGCCGCGCCCTTTGCCCAATTCAAAACCGTCAATCTCAATCACTTCAATCCCGGCCTGGCGAAAACTTTGATTCGTGTAAGTATTTTTGCGGTACGCAATCACCACGCCCGGTTCCAGCGCCACCACATTGTTGCCGTCATCCCACTGCTCGCGGGCCTGCTGGTATTCGTCGCCGCCCGTAGCGATGATACGCAATTTCTTCACCCCCAGGGCATCCTGCACCGCATCCAGAAAACTTTTCTCCTGCGTCACGTCAAAAATATGCTCATTGTCGCCGGGGCGAATGCTGTAAGCGGTAATTTGGTTGACCACTTTGGGGTAAATCGTCACGGCGTCCCGATCCAGCATGGTGAAAATGGTATCCAGGTGCATGTGCGCCCGGTCCCGCGTCATGTGGCAGGCAATGACCCGTTCGGCGCCCCCACCGGCAAACAGGGCGCGGGCTACCTGCTCAATCATCTGCCCGGTGGAACGCTCGCTCATGCCAATGAGAACGGTTTTGTGGCCGATCGGCATCACGTCGCCCCCTTCCAGCGACGCTTTGCCGAAATCTTCCAGATCAAAGCGGCGGTCATCCCCCAACGGCGGATACCAATATTCAAATTCAGCCTCGCGGAACATGGGATGGAAATGATAAACCAGCCCCACGTTAAACACTTCCAGATGGCGGGCGGGCCAATACATGGGGTTGAGAGTGACGCCGTTGTAAATCCAGCTTGAGGAATCTCTGGTGAAAAGGGTGTTGGGCAGGGGGGGCAGGATGAAGTCGTTTTCGCTCTCGGTGGCGGCGATGAGGGAAACGTGACCCAACGGCCCGGTGGCAAACAGTTCTTTCGCTTCCCCTTTGGTCAGCCCGCCGATGAGATGTTGGGCCAGATTGTCCGGTTCCATAGCCATCAGGTAGGCGCGCAGCTCATCTACCAGAGCCACGCCAACAGTCATTTCTGAGACGACGCGGTAGACGATGGCCTTTTTGCCTTTGGGGCTGGCTGCCAGCGTTTCCGCCATCAGGTTGCGCAGATAGTAGACTTCGACGCCCCGCTCCCGCATCCGGGCCACAAATTCGTCATGTTCCTTTTGGGCATGTTCCACCCACAGCACGTCGTCAAAGAGCAAGTCGTCGTGGTTGGCCGGGGTGAGCCGTTGCAGGCTTAATTCGGGCCGGTGAACCAGCACTTTACGCAGCTTGCCTACTTCGGAGTAAACGCCGAATTGGGTCAATATGCAGCCTCCTAAATTGGTTCAATCTTCAAGATTGAACCAATTTGCCGCGGTGTCTTACGCTTCGCCTTCGCCGACGGGTTCGCTGTTGGAGGCGATGTAGCCGGTTTTATTGGAGTTGATGTAACCAAAGAAGAGCGGCCCTTCATTGCGCAGAATGTCCAGAACGCTGTCGAATTTGGTGATGGGGTAGCGCAGGTCAACCCTGGCGCCTTTGGAATTGGTAGGCACGTTGTTGACGTCGTTGTAGAAGGTGCAGGTCATCACGTTTTGGTTGTTGTGGTAACAATGGATGAATGCGCCTACGTTGGAACGGCCGTCGTTGCCATAATAAATAACCTTGTAACTGCTGATGGGGGATGAGGTAAAATCGCCAGCCATTTTAATCTCCTTGAAAAGATTGATAGATACACGGATAACACAGATTTAACGGATTTACACTGATTTTTCTCTTATTTGTCCGTGGGAATCTGTCTGATCCGCTTTATCTGTGTATCAATTGTGATTGTTCCAGATGAGAGATATTGTACCATCAAAATGATCTGGTGGAATTGGGATTTTTGCAATTGCCCCAACTGCCAATCTGCGTTACAACATAATCATGATACCGAAAATCTTTCTTCCCGGGGTAAAATATGTGATTGTGGTCGCCAGTGGTAAGGGCGGTGTGGGTAAAACCACCGTCACCGTCAACCTGGCCTTTGCCTTGCAGCGTGCCGGGGCCAGCGTGGGCATCTTTGACGCCGACGTTTACGGGCCGAATGTGCCTTTGATGCTGGGCATTCATCGCCAAAAAACCAGCAAAGGGTACGCTGCTCTGTCCCGGCGCAAGAATGCCCCGCCTTATATTCCGCCGTTACAGCGATATGATCTGAAAATCATGTCTGTAGGGTTGTTGGTGGCAGAGAATGAAGTGATTGATCCGGCGCGCAGCCCGGATGCGGTGGGGAATTTGGTGGTGCAGACGCTGCGGGACGTGGTATGGGGCGACCTGGATTATCTGTTGATTGATCTGCCGCCCTCGGCCGGGCAGCCGCAGGCCGCGCTGGTAGAGCGAGTGCCGATTGACGGCGTGGTAATTGTGACGACGCCGCAGGATTTGAGCTTGCTGGATGCCGGCCGATCCCTGAAAATGTACCAGAAGGCAGACGTGCCGGTGCTGGGGGTGGTGGAGAATATGAGCTACTTCGTCTGCCCCACCTGCGGCGAGAAGCATGAGATTTTCCAGCGGTCGGCGCAATGGCATCCGCCGGCCCTGGCAGATGCGCCGCTGTTGGGCCGCATTCCGTTGACACCGGCTATTTCGCAGGGGATCAACAAGGCCAATCCGCTGATGCACGATCAGCCGGACAGCCCGCAGGCGGAGGCGTTTATGGGGATTACGGCCGTCCTCCGCCAACGTTTAGAAGCAGACGAGTAGGGCGATTTTCAAAATCGCCCAACAATAGGAGACTATCATGAATTACAGACCATTAGGACGCACTGGCTGGCAGGTTTCGGAAATCAGCTTTGGCGCCTGGGCTTTAGGGGCAGACTGGGGTCATGTCAGTGAAGCAGATGCGTTAGACGCGCTGCATACTGCTATCGATCACGGGATCAATTTTATAGATACGGCCGATGTGTATGGCGACGGCCGTAGCGAACGCCTGATCGCCCAGGTACTCAAAGACCGCTCTGAGCAGGTCTATGTCGCCACCAAAGCCGGCCGCCGCCTCAATCCGCACGTGGCTGCCGGGTACAATCGGGAGAACCTGACCGCTTTTGTAGAACGCAGCCTGCAAAATTTGCAGATGGAAGTGCTGGACTTGCTGCAACTGCACTGCCCACCCACGGAAGTCTACTACATGCCGGAACTGTTCGGCGTGTTGGATGATCTGGCGCTGGCAGGCAAAATCCGCTATTACGGGGTGAGTGTGGAGAAGGTGGAGGAGGCCATCAAGGCGATCCAGTATCCGAATGTACAGACGGTGCAGATTATCTTCAACATTTTCCGGCAACGACCGTCGGAACTGTTCTTCCGTTTGGCGCAGGAGGTGCAGGTGGGTATTCTGGCCCGTGTGCCGTTAGCCAGCGGTTTGCTGACGGGCAAGATGAGCCGGGAAACGACGTTTACGGCCGATGATCACCGCCAGTATAACCGGCATGGTGAGGCGTTTGACGTGGGGGAGACGTTTTCCGGGGTGGATTTTGAGGTGGGTTTGGCGGCAGTGGAGGGGTTACGGCCGTTCGTTCCTCCAGGCGCGACGATGGCCCAGTTGGCTTTACGCTGGATTCTGATGTTTGAGGCTGTAAGCTGTGCCATCCCCGGTGCCAAAAACCGGGCGCAGGTGCTGGACAACGTAAACGCGGCCAGCCTGCCCCCCCTCAGTGATGAGGTGATGGCCCGGATTCAGGCCATTTATGACGAGGCAATCAAAGAGCAAGTGCATCAACGCTGGTAAAGGTTGCTGAATTTCCCCGGAAACTCGCAGTTTCCGGGGAAATGGTTGTCTACAGCTTCTTCTCCCGAATCCAGCGGCGCATGAGGGGAACCCAGAACTGCCAGGCAGAACCATTACCGTCTACTTGCTGCACAATATCGTGCCTTTTGGCCCAGCGTAACTGCGTCTGAATCTCCTCCGGCAGGAGTTGGGTTGCCTCCGCTAACTCGCTGATAGTCCAGGCGGTGTCTTGCCGGGCCATTGTTTGCAAAATGCGCCGTTGGCTCTCATTCTCGGTTTGTGACCAGACGCCGTCGAAATAAACAGTGCCCCGCCGGAAGAATCCTTTGTCCAAAACAGCGTCCACATCGCTCAACAAAATACGCACCTCCCGGTCTTTGTCCAGGTCAAACAGTTCGTGGTTCAGGTGATCCAGGGTATCGCGGCAAATTTGTTGGATGAGGTAGGGCTGCCCGCCGCTTTCGCGGAGGATGTGTTCTACGGCTTCTGCTTCATAATTGAGGCTGAAAGTGGGCGTGGGGTTGGTGATTAAGCGCCAGGCCGCCTCCCGGTTCAGGTAAGAGACGCGGATGTTGCTGTAAGAACTGTAAAACGGCTGCTGGTAATCCCGGCTCATTTCTTCCAGCGTGTGCAGGCCGCCCAAAACAAAGGTCAGTCCCGGTTCTTGCGTTTTGGTGCGCAGGAATTGGTAAATGTCCGCTCCGATTTTGCCTCCGTCAACGGCGTGTTGGATGGCTTCAAATTCATCCAAGGCCAGGATGAGCGTGTTTTGGCCAATAATGGCCCGTACCTGGGCCAGCAGCCGGTTAAATTGAATGGCGGCCTGAGCCGGGATGCCGTATTGGGTGGGGTCTGGTTCTGGCAGGGTGGCGTCTGGGTACGCTTCTTGCAAGGTGAAATAGATTTTGTCGGCCAGACCCAGGAAGAGGTCGCCGGTGGAGGCGGCGAAGCTGGTTTCCCCGGCCAGATCGGCGTAGACGATGAGGCTGTGGGGGGCAGCCACTTGATCCAGGTTGCGCAGGATGCTGCTTTTGCCCATGCGCCGGTGGCCGTACAGGATGATGGAATCCGGGTTGGCTTTGGCCCGCCACACTTTGTCTATCTGGTTGAAGATGTCGCTGCGGCCCACAAAAAGGGGCGGGTTGACGGGATCGCCGGCAATGTACGGGTTGGCGAAGGGTTCCGGCGGACGCTGCCAGATGGTGGAGCGGCGTTCTGCGGCAGCAGTGCGGCGGGTAGCGGGAGAGAGGTCTTGCAGAGCGGCTTCACCCAACTGGCCTTGTGCCCCGGCGATGAGCGCCTGCCAGGATTCCACAATACGCAGGAGTAAGACCTGTTCCGGGGGCAGGACGTGTTCCTGAATATAGGCAGTTAGTTTGTTGAGACCGCCGTTGGCCCGGTTGAGGGCTGCCGCTTGTTGCCCGGTGCTGGTGGACTGCTGGTAAAGGGCCACTTCCCGGCTGACGTCCCCCAAAGCGGTTAAGCTTTCGATGATGGCGGGGCGTAAGGTGGGTTGGGGTAACGTCCGGAGGGCAGCCACTTGTTGGTAGGCTTCACCTAGGGCAGCAACATTCTGAATGTCCAGAAAAGCGGCCATAATGGCAAATGAGTCAGCTACTTCAGCCCCATGCGGGTACTGGCGTATCCCTTCGTAATGGGGAGCGAAATTCTCGGTCAGGGCAATCTCGGCAATAGGCCGGGTGCGAAAATTGGCCTCGTTGTGAAAAAGAGTAAACAACAAAGCGCAAAATTGAGAGAGAGGGGTGGTCTGAGTAAAGCGTAACCAGTTGGTTAGACGCCAGACGGTTCGTTCTGTAACGTCACCACCACTGCTGGTGACGGCGATGAACTGCTGGCCTAATTCGGCCAGGAGAACCTGGCGGGTGTCAGGCCAGCGGCGAAATTGTTGGGGGGAACTTGGCGGATAAATGTAGCTGTCTAGTGTTGGATCGTGAACCAGTTGGTAAATGAGCGACAGGGGGTTCGGCTGGAAGAAGATATAACTGGTCAGAGTACGTTGGGCAGACCAGCGCTGGTAGGGGTTCGCTGCTACCTGGGAGGTTTGCTGTAAACCGGTAGTTAAATTTATTCCTAGCGCAGAATGCAGGCGTTTGGTGGTGCCCGCCAGCGGGATCGCCATAAGTTGATCCCAGAAAGCAAGATAGGGCGATTGGACGCGATGGATAAAATGATTCAGAATGATAAGAAAAGGGTAAAACAAGAGATGGGATGCTCCCAGGATAATACTACCGCCGAACGCTACGCCGAACGCCACGCCTAACGCCACGCCTCCCGC
>JAJRTP010000494.1 GCA_024278255.1 Chloroflexota bacterium
ACGCGGGTCTGTCTGCACGTCGGGGATGTATAATGGCCGTCCTGTCTGCGCCACCCGGCCCACGGCCCCTTCACCTACGGGGATGGGGGGACGGGGACGGTAAATGTTGGGGCTGCGTTTGGCCGAGCGCAGTTCCAGGTGGGTGCCGGCTTCGTTGAGGAGGAAGAGGGAGCATACGGCCGTGTCCATCATCTGCGCCGCCATTTCCGTCACTACGTCCAGAATATCGTCCAGATATTGCGGCGACGTCACCGCCTCGCTCACCTGCGCCAGCGCCTGCAACTCCCCGATTTGCTGCCGCTGCCGGTCATACAGCCGCGCTTTGGCAATCGTCCCCGCCGCCAGATCGCCAATCAGGGACAACGCCTCCACCTCGTCCGGGCTGAACTCGTGCCGCCGCAGTGTCTGCACATTCAGCGCGCCAATTAGTTCCGCTTCAATGGTCATCGGCACAGCCAGCAGTGATTGGAAGGGAGATTCCTCCGCCTCGTTGACCCATTTGAAGTGGGGATGTTTTTTGGCCTCGGCGGCAAAGACGGGTTGATTTTGCTGGACAGCATACCCCGTCATCCCCTCTCCCACGCGCAGGGTGGCCCGCCCTAGCGCCCGCTGCGCCAGCCCTGTCGTGGCCCGCAGCCGCAGCATCGCCCCGTCCGGGTCCAGCAGGTAGATGGTGCAGGAATCCACGTGCATCACTTCCGTCGTCTTGCGGGCGATCAAATCCAGGGCGCTGTCCAAATCCCAGGCAACGCTTAACGTCCGCGCCATTTCACGCAGAGCGGTGAAGGCCTGGGGGCGGGTGGTGGCTTGTGGGTTGGTCATAGAGGGATTATAGCGGATTGGAAGGGATAATTGGTAATTGAGTAATTTGGTAATCGGGATATTGTGGTATTTTTCCTAACTGGATTACAATGAGAGGCGTGAAACAGGTTTGATTTGCAGCGCTCTACGCAATCTGCAATGGATATGGGGTAAGTGCCCATTCGCAAATAGGTTAGCGGAATTGGCGAATGGGCTTCGAGTAAGCGGCCTTCCAAATAGCTGATTTATTGTTGGCCGCTTACCAAGTTGTTTATGGCGCAAGCAGGAATACATGGATTGGCAGGTACGGCCGTGCGCCATTGGGCGCCGGAGCAGGAATGGCTGATGACCGGCATTGTTCTCGGCAGCCTGTTTCCCGATCTGGACAATTTTGCCGTAGCTGCGGCCGTTCTCGCCGGCAATTCTCCAGAGGGATTGCACCGCACTTTTACGCACAGCTTGTTTCTGGTTTTGCTTATTTGGGGAACGGCGGGGATTTACGGCCGTCTATCCGGCAAAACACGTTGGCGTAATTTGGGTATTGGCTTAGGTATTGGCATTCTCCTGCACATTTTGCTGGATTTGCTCGTCTGGTTTAATGGCGTCCATTTATTATGGCCGCTGCCCGTCTGGCTGAATTTGTGGAAAAATGTGGCCCCGCCGGCCTGGTGGATGCAGTTGATGATGCCCGCCGAATTTCTCGCTTTTGCCTTGTTCTTTTGGGGACTGGGCTGGCTGGCCCGCCGCCAAAACAGCAATGTCCAATCAATCCGCAGCCTTCACGTGTGGACGGCCGTACAATTCCTCCTGTTCATCGTCTTCACCGTCATGGTCTTCACCATGAAATCCGGCTTTCTGACCATCTATGGCGGGGTATACTTGTTATCCCTGCTGCTGGCGTTGGGGATCACCCTCAAAATGCGGCAAACAATCGAATGGCGTGACGAAACAGCAAAACAATTACGCGCCACATAGGGATAGCTATGAGTAAAAAACAAGATGTTATTGATCAATTTGCCCGCCACGTTTCCTCCGGCAAAGTGGCTTTCTTCGAGATGGCCGGAATTGATTTTGTCCTGGGGCGGCGGGAAGGGCCGTACTTGTGGGATTACGAGGGGGAAAAGCGGCTGATTGACTGCCATTGCAACGGCGGCGTTTTTAATCTGGGGCATCGCCATCCGGCCGTTGTCGCCGCGCTGCGGGACAATCTGGCCTCTCTGGACATTGGCAACCACCATCTGATCAGTGCGGAGCGGGCCAAACTGGCGGCACAACTGGCCGACCTGACGCCGCCGGGATTGACGTATACCGTCTTTGGCGTAGGCGGCGGCGAGGCGATTGATCTGGCGATCAAGGTGGCCCGCGGCTTTACCGGGCGGCAGGAAATCATCTCTGTCAAGGGTGGCTATCACGGCCACACCGGGCTGGCGCTGGCGGCGGGGGACGAGAAGTATTACCGACCGTTTGGCGAACCGGCGCCCGGCTTCCGGCAGGTTGCTTTTGGGGATGGGGCGGCGTTGGCTACGGCCGTCACCCCCCAAACGGCCGCCGTCATCCTGGAAACCATCCCCGCCACCTCCGGGATGCCCCTGCCCCCGGATGGTTACCTGCCCCAGGTACGCCAAATCTGCGAAAAACACGGCACGCTCCTCATCCTGGACGAGGTGCAGGCCGGGCTGGGGCGCACCGGTAAGCTGTGGGCATTCGAGCATTTCGGCGTCGTCCCGGACATCATGGTCATCGGCAAAGGGCTGTCCGGCGGTCTTTACCCCATCAGCGCCACCATTCTGCGCACCGACCTGGAATCTGTTTTCCACGCCGACCCGTTCATCCACATTTCCACCTTTGGCGGGGCAGAACTGGGCTGCGCCGTGGCCGCCAAAGTCCTGGAAATCAGCAGCGCGCCCGCTTTTTTGCAGCACGTGAATGAGATGGCTGCCCTTTTTGCCGAAGGGTTCGCCCAACTGCAAGCGGAACATCCCAGCCTGGTACGCCTGCGCCAGAAAGGGTTGATGATGGGCATTGAGATGGAAAGTGAATTTTGCGGTCCCTTCTTCACCAAAGCGGCTTATGACCACGGCCTCCTTAGCGTCTACGCCAACAATGATAAGCGCGTGGCCCAACTCCTGCCCCCACTCATCATTGACCACTCGTTGGCCCAGGACATTCTGGAACGAGTGGACGCGGCGCTGACGCAGGTGGAACAAATCTTGCGGCAAATTACCGGTTGATGTAAAATGCCTATGACTGTTGACCAGATAAGACTTCAGGCGTTTGAAGACCAGTTTGACCCACGCCATCCAGAGGACGGCCGTATCCCAGCCCAGGTGTTAGGCTTTGGCGAGATCAGCGCCGTCCTGTCCATCCCGGATATAGATGACACTCTGGCCTTCAAGCGGATGCCCATGTTTGAAAGCGAGGCAGAAGTGGCGGCGTATGCGGCTTTGTACCGAGAGGAGATGGCGCTGCTACAAGAAAAAGTGGGGCTGAATGTGGCGGCGGGGGAATTGGTACAGGTGGTGGGGGGAAACGGCCGTCCCGTCCTTTACCTCGTTCAGCCTAAATTGTCGGCGCACACGATTGCCCATAAAGCCATTCATAATTTGTCGGCGGAGGGGGAGATGGGGGTGTTTACGGCCGTGCTCCGCGAAATCCACAAGCTATTCACCTTCAACCAATCCCACCAAGGCCAACTGGAAATCGGCCTGGATGCCCAACTATCCAACTGGGCCATCGCCAACTGGGAAAATGCTGCCGATCCCCTGCCCGACCCCATCCAACTGATTTACTTCGACACCAACACCCCCCTCCTGCAAAAAAACGGCGTGGAGCAGCTAGACCCCGAACTGTTCCTGCGCAGCGCCCCCAGCTTCCTCGTCCCCATCGTGCGCCACTTCTTCCTGGAAGACGTGCTGACTCGCTACTACAACCTGCATCTGGTCATCGTAGACCTCATCGCCAACCTGTACAAAGAACAGCGCGCCGATCTCGTCCCCATCTTCATCGCCCAGGCCAACGCCTTCCTCGCCGAGACTGATCTGCCCAATAACCAGCCCATCACCGCCAAAGAAGTGCAATCATATTACCGTGAAGATGCCTTCATCTGGTGGCTCTACCTGACCCTGCGCAAAACAGACCGCACCCTCTACCGCCTGCGCGGACGGCCGTATCCCTACGTCCTGCCCGAAAAAATTCAGCGATAAAAAACCCGAACATTCGTTTTATAATCCCCCAGGCTATGCTATAATGTGCCTACCCACCAGCAATTAAGGATCATGAAATGATTGATACGCAACTTACGTTACCTTTAGCAGAAATAAATCCGCCCGTCATAGAAACTAATGCCTCGTATCGGGAGAAATTAACAGCTCTGCTGACGCAAGATTTGGATTTTCATGGTCAAAATGGCGCTTATGCCAGCCACAATTTCCATTCATTTCCCGCCAAATTTCCGCCTCAATTGCCCGCCAAATTTATCAGTACGCTAACCCAACCTGGCGATTTGGTGCTGGACCCAATGAGCGGATCGGGCACAACGGTTTTGGAAGCGTTTTTATTAAACCGCCGCGGTATCGGGTTTGATATTGATCCGTTGGCTATTCTGGTAGCCACTAGATTTGTTTCATAATAAAACATGCTCTAGGATAGAGACATGATATTTCGATATACAAGATTAAAAAAGCACCCAGTAGTTTTCCGTGCAGTCACAGGACTGCGCGTTGGCGAGTTCAATGAATATACAGAA
>JAJRTP010000495.1 GCA_024278255.1 Chloroflexota bacterium
CCGTACACCACGTCAAAAGCACGCTGTACGTCCAGCGGCGGTTCCGTTTAGCCATCTTCCAGCACGTACCACATGCGCTGAATGTCGGAGCAGTAGTCGTCTTTTTTGACGCCCAAATCCAGGTGCAGGGTGTGCCCTTTTTGCAAAGCCACATCGCCCGGCCCGGCGTGGCCCACGGCCGAATCCGGGCCGCAGGTGACGATGGGGTTGAACGGTTGGGGCCAGGCGTAACCAAGATTGCGGTCGGCGATACGGCCGTGTACAAACCCCGCAATCTCCCGCTGCGTCATCCCCGGCCGGACAAACGCTTCCACCTCGTCAAACAACTCCTCCGTCACCGCAATCGCCTGCCGCATCCGTTCTACTTCTGCCGGGGTCTTACGGCCACGCAGCGCAGCGATAATCCGCTCCGCCGAAATGAGCCGATCCGCGTAAGGCGTCCCGGCCAGATGATTTTGCAGGGCCAGGGAGAGGCCGTGGCTCAAGCCATCCGCCGCCACGTCATTTTCCGAGTAGTTGATGGCGATGGTTTGCGGGTCAAGCCGGGCCAGCAGTTCCCGCAAGGGCTGGCTGATACCCTCGTCGTAGGGGATGATTTCGGTGTACGCGCCTAATTGCTCGACGTTTTCCGCATCAAAACGGCCGATAACAGCAATGCGCTCCCCGTCCCGCGTCACGATGAAGGCAGACTGCCAGGTGACGTCCACCCCGGCAATCAACTCCAGCGCCGGGTCCGGCGACAATGACGTTTCCCGGACAAAGGTCAGCCAGGCGTCCACATTCAATTCGTTGAGAATGGCGACAGCCTGCGTTAATTTTTCCTGAATCAGTTGTTTGTTGTCCATTGTTTCCTCTTTTGTGTGAGATACGGCCGTTGATAGATACACGGATGAAACGGATCAGATGGATTTTCACGGATATTAGTAATCGTGCCTCCGTCCAGTTATGATATGGGTGCATTTCATTTGCTTAAAACGTGAGCAGTGCCAGGCACGGGGCGGGCGGTTCCAGCCAATTAGAAGCGTTTTGCCCCGTGCCTGGCACTACCCGCTAAAGTATTTGCCCCCCCAATGATTTTCGGCAAAAAATCTGGGGGAAAATGAAATCGATTTCAGCGAGGCCGAGTTTCAAAGTCTTCAGCCGCGGAGTATGCAGATTAGCGCGAATTTTTATTAAATCAGTCCCCCAAATCCCTGCCATCTGCGGCTAAAACAATCTCCAACCTCTAATCCCCAATCTTCCCTACAACCATCTCATAGATCGCCTGTAAATCCTCGTCAGAGTAATAGTGGATGACCAGTTTGCCGCCCTCGCCGGAATCGCTGAGTTCGATGTTGACTTTGGTGCCCAGGCGCTCCCGGAACTGGGTTTGCAAATCGGCCATTTCCGGGGAAAGCTGGCGGCGGGTTTTGGGCGCGGGCGGTTTGTCCAGCAGCAGTTTTTTCACCAATGCTTCCGTCTCCCGCACATTGAGGCGGCGTTTGATGACCACGTTCATGGCGTTGATTTGCGCTTCGGGTGTGGGCAGAGAGAGGAGGGTGCGGGCGTGAGCGCCGCTGATACGGCCGTCAGCCACCGCCTGTTGTATCTCCGGGGGTAAATTCGTCAGGCGCACCAGATTGGCTACCGTGGAGCGACCCTTGCCCACCCGTTGGGCCACCTCCTCCTGCGTCAGGCCAAACTCCTCCATTAACTGCTGGTAAGCATACGCCTCTTCCAACGGATTCAGGTCGGCCCGCTGGATATTTTCAATAATCGCCAGTTCCAGCATGGCCTGCGGTGTGGCTTCCTTAACGATGACCGCCACTTCCACCAGCCCGGCCCGCTGTGAAGCCCGCCAGCGCCGCTCGCCGGCAATCAGGATGTATTTGTCATCCTGCCGGGTAACGATGAGCGGCTGAATGAGGCCGTGTTCCCGGATGGAAGCCGCCAGTTCGGCCAGCTTCTCCTCATCCATCATACTGCGGGGCTGGTGGGGGTTGGGGCTGATGGCCTGCACGGGCACGATGCGCACGCTGCTGCTTTCGTCCAGCGGGGTGGTAATGTCGCTGGGGATGAGCGCGCCCAGGCCGCGCCCTAAACCGCGTTTTTTACTCATGGTGTGGCTCCTTGTACGGCCGTTTCCGCCATCAGATCACCCTTTAACAGTTCCGCCGCCAGCACCTTATAGGCCAGCGCACCCGGCGAATGGGGCGCGTAAATATTAATTGGCTGGCCGTAGCTGGGAGCCTCGCTCAGGCGTACATTGCGGGGCACAATCGCCCGGAAAACTCTGCCGGGAAAATAGCGGCGTACTTCTTCCACCACCTGACGGCTGAGGTTGGTGCGGGCATCGTACATGGTCATCACCAGCCCGCGAATGGCTAATTCCGGGTTGAGGTATTTTTGCACCAGGTCAATTGTTTGGGTTAACTGGGTCAAACCTTCCAGGGCCAGATATTCACATTGTACGGGGATGATGACGCCATCTTTAGCCGCTGTCAGGGCGTTGATGGTGAGCAGGCTGAGGCTGGGCGGGCAGTCAATGAGGATGTAATCGTAACGGCCGTCTGCCTCCGCCAGCGCATTCCGCAAACGATATTCCCGGCCAATAGCATTTACCAGTTCCACTTCCGCCCCGGCCAACGCCGGCTGCGAGGGCATTATGTCAAGACGATAATCTTCATTGTTGATAACTGCTTCATCCAGCGTGGCCTCTTGCAGCAAGAGTTCATAGGAGGAAACGTCCATCTCATATTTATTGTAGCCCAGGCCGGACGTGGCGTTGGCCTGCGGGTCCATGTCCACCAGCAGCACGCGCCGCCCGCTTCCGGCCAGATAGGCGCACAAGTTGATGACGGTGGTTGTTTTGCCCACGCCCCCTTTCTGGTTGACGATGGCGTAAATTTTACTCATAGGTTTTCAGTTTTTGCTGCAATTTTTTGATGACGTTTTCGATACCTGTCTCAGTCACGGAATAAGAGGCCATGGTGTTGGCAAAACGGGCCGATTCTACCGGATCATGTGTTTGGTAATACTTAAACAAAAAAGCGGTGGCAAATGTATCGCCGGCGCCGGTGGCATCTACTTCCGTGACGGGGATTGTAGGCACATACTGGGCCTTGTCACCGTAAAAGACAATGCAGCCTTTGATACCGCCGGTCAAAATGAGAATGTTGGACCAGGCCCAATACTGGAAGAGCATGTCGGTAGAGAGCAAATCCTCCTGGCTGATGATCACGATGTCGGCCAAACTGAAATATTTCTCGGCGTCCGCCCATTCTTTGGGGGAGATACGGCCGTTTTCATCCCACTGCCGCATCCAGCC
>JAJRTP010000496.1 GCA_024278255.1 Chloroflexota bacterium
CACGCACAATTTTATTGCGGTCCCAAAGCCCTATCTTTTTAGTGATAAGACTAATGCCGCCTAACGTGATGAAATATAAGGCAGCGATCCAGACCCGCCCTATACTTTCGCGGGGGAAACGGCCGACCATCAACAAATCTCTGGCCCCTATAATAACGCCCCAGGTAGCCCCGTCCGGAGTGCGATACTGCGGTGCCGTTAACGCCGGATCGAAAGTGGCGTTAACGACAGCCCATTCCCAGGCGCTGATGACCCCAGAAATGATAATCAGCAGCAAAAGCAAGGAGAGCAGGGCATTGGATACAGAACTTAATAAGTTTCGCCTCAGCCAACTGCCTACATTGGAATGCCAAATATGCAAGCCGTCAATGGCGACCAAGATCATGGCTATCACCCAACCAATTAGAACGACGATCGTGGAGACTGGGTTCTCATTTAATTGTCTGCCAGTATAAACGGCCGTAGCTAACGCCAGAACAATCACCCACAGTGTCAACCACCATGCGCCAGTGATATTATCTTGTAAAAAGTATTGCCAATTAAACCGCTTGGTTACGGATTCATTAAGTCGTTGGGTAAAGGATTCTGTTTTTGCTGTCATCGTTACCTCTCCACTAACTTGGCCCGTTCATTGTACCAGTTCAATATCACGGAGAAGACCAGGCTGATTGTCAGATAAACCAGCATCATAAGGACCATGAGCTGTAAAGCACGCCCTGACTGGTTCATTGTCGTGAAGGACACCATATACATATCCGGGAAACCAATAGCAATGCCCAGACTGGTATCTTTCATCAGGCTCAGATAAACGCCAATAAGAGGGGGAATGATTACCTTCAAAGCCTGGGGCAGCACCACCAAACGCAGTCTTTGGCTTTCATTTAAGCCCAGCGCTCGCGCCGCTTCCGATTGCCCTTTGCCCACAGAAAGAATACCGGCACGCACAATTTCTGCCAGCGAAGCGCCATAAAATAGCGTGAGGCCAATCAACAACGCCGTAAATTCCGGGCGGAGCCGGCTGCCGCCGGCAATGTTTAGTCCTTCCAACACAGGCACATTCCAGACAACCGGCTGCTCCCGCACATCAACAATCAAATGGGCACTGGGATTTTCCAACGTGGAACGTTCACTGGCCAGAACAGCTTTGGTAGCGGCAAATGCCTCGCATTCTCCCTCATTATACGCTGCTGTAGCTTTATCAATGCGGTCAAAGCGGCGTACCGTGTAGGGAATACCGGCTGCACGTAATTGTTTCGTCAAATTGGTTTCTGAAGCGGAGTCTCGCAGCACACACAACTTGAGCGCGGCTGCCTCAACTTCTTCTTCAGGCAGTGTTTCCAAATCGCCCAGGAAATCCAGGCCGGTGCGCTGCAGCATCAACTTTTCCAGATCGTCAAGCTTCTGAATGCGGCTGGCTTTAGGCACCAGCAATCCTTGCGCATTAGATACGGCTCCGGCCACAAACCAGCCAATACCGGCAACAAGCAAGAAAGCAAAAATTCCCCAGGCTAGACGGTTGCTGGCTCGCCCGGTCTTTTCTTCCCGCCGTCCCAGAAGAATCCAGACAACCTGGAATTGAATCACGGCCATAATCAGGAAAGCTATCCACACGGCCGCAGACGACGTAAGTTGCGGTGAGGGAATACTCAGGCCGCGATTAGCCAGGAAGATAGGCATCCCCAATGGCTGTATGGCTTCCTTGATATCGGGAAACGCCAGAATGACTGTGAAGTAAATAAAGAAAAGTTGGAGAAGCAAGGGTGTATTGCGGAATAACTCTATGTAAGCCAGGGCAATTTTATTCAGCAGCCAATTCTTGGAAAGGCGGGCAATACCCACAAACAACCCGACAAATGTCGTGAGTACCAGAGCCATCAAACCAACTCTGAGCGAGTTCAGGATACCGTTATAAAAAGCAAACCAGTAAGAATCTGTGTTTACATAATCAAGAAGCGTGTCTGATATGTCAAACCCGGCTTCACTGGACATGAAATCATAGGCACACAGATAACTAAATGTACCGTCGCGGCAAATAAATTGTGATTCGCCAAGTTTGTTGACATTGGAGGCGAAATTTGTGCCCAGTACACGAAAAACGAGAATCACCAGGATAATGAACCCGATCTGGGCAAATACACCCAATATACGTATGTCACGCCAAAAAGGGACAGATTGTTTTGCTTGAAGTTCTGTTTGTGCGGGGGGAGCAGCCTGAGCCATATTTTCTTTTTCCTCCTTCCTGGTGAGCAGGAAAATGCCAAGATATTTTAGTAATACGGCCCGTTGTTAATTCGAGCCGTATTACTAAAATTTTTAACGTTCAAATAGGTGAAGTTTTATTTTTCTTTACCTATTTGGTCTGGAATTTTAACGGAACGGAGGCGAGTATAACAAGCCGCCCTCAGTCCATTGGGAATTTACGCCACGCGCCAGGTTAACCGGCGTATCCGGCCCCAGGTTTGCGTTGTAGATGTCTTCGTAGTTACCGACTTGCTTGATGACCTGATAGCAGAAGTCGTTGTTCAAACCCATGGCCTGGCCCAAGTCGCCTTCTACGCCCAGCATGTTGAGGACCTGCGGATCGTCGGAGCCGAGCATCTCGTCTACATTACCCTGGTTAACGCCGAGGTCTTCGGCCAGGATGGTGCAGAAAACAGTCCATTTTACAATGTCAAACCAGTTGTCGAGATCGGA
>JAJRTP010000497.1 GCA_024278255.1 Chloroflexota bacterium
ACCACCTTGAACAAATCGCCCACAATGCCGTACCGCGCCAGTTTGAAGATGGGCGCGTCCGGGTCCTTGTTGATAGCCACGATCACTTTGGAGGTGCGCATACCGGCCTGATGCTGAATCGCCCCGCTGATGCCGCAGGCAATGTACAGGTCGGGGCTGACCGTTTTACCCGTCTGGCCTACCTGATGCTCGTAGGAAATCCAGCCGGCGTCTACGGCGGCGCGGGATGCACCCAGCGCCGCGCCTAACACGTCGGCCAGCGCCTGCACCGGCTCGAACCCTTCCGGCCCGCCCACGCCGCGCCCGCCGGAAACGATGATACTGGCGTCGGTGAGACTGACTGTGCCTTCAGTGCTTTCAAAGCTTACGATCTTGGTGGGGATGTCATCTTCGGTGACGACGGCGTCTACTATTTCAGGTGTACCGCTGGCCCCTTTGGAGATGGCTTTGGGGAAGGCCCGGCTGCGCAGGGTGATGATTTGCGTGCCTTCGGTGACGTGAACGTCGGCCAGCAGTTTACCCGCGTATACCGGGCGCGTTACCCGGACTGTGCCGTCTACCGCTTTCACGTCAATGGCGTCCGGGACAACCCCGGCGTCCAGATCGGCGGCCACCCAGGCGGCCAGATCATGCCCCCGCGTGCTGCCGCCCATGAGAATGACGGCCGGATTCCGCTCCTGCGCCAATTTGACGACCAGGGGGCCAAATGCTTCCACGCGGAAGTTGGCTAAAGTGGGATCATCGGCCGCCAGAACCGCATCCACACCCAGATCAAAGGCGGCGTCGGCCACGCCGGATACATTTTCACCAAACACCAGGGCGACCAGTTCCCGATCTATCTCATCTGCGATTCTACGGCCGGCGTAGATGGCTTCCTGACTGGCGGCCGACATTTCTCCATTTTTGTTTTCTATAAATACCCATATGCCGCTCATATTACCTTCTCCTCAAATAATTTGTCGGCCAGCAGGCGGGCCTGTTCCTCTACGCTGTCCGCTTCGATGATTTCGCAGCTTCCCTCACGCGGGGGGATGGCGTAGATGTGTGACCAATCCACTTTGCTGGCCGCGCTGCCTACGCCGCCGTCAATGCTCAAATCGGCTGCGCCCAGTTCCGGAATGTTGGCCCGGTTGGCTTTGCGGATGCCCATGAGGGAGGGGTAGCGCGGTTCGTTGATTTCTTTGACGACATTGATGACCACGGGCAGGCTGGCGGTGACGGTTTCTTTGCCGTCGTCTACCAGGCGCTCGACGGTAATCTGGCCATCGCCAATTTCTTTGATGGCAGAGACGAAGGTGAGGGGCGTCCAGCCCAGTTTGCGGGCGGTTTGCACGGGGGTCAGGCCGGTGTCGCCGTCAATGGCCTGTTTGCCGAAGAGGGCAATGTCTACGTCGCCGATGTTGTTGATGGCGGCGGCCAGGATACGAGCCGTGCCTACGGTGTCGCTGCCTTCAAAAGACGGATCGGTGACCAGTTCGGCCTGGGTGCAGCCCATGGCCAGACAGGTTTTGAGGGCGTTTTTGCTTTCATCCGGGCCTACGGTGAGGGCGATGACGTCGCTGGCGCCGTGGTTTTCTTTGAGGCGCACGCCTTCTTCGATGGAATATTCGTCCCAGGGGTTCAAGATGTTGGGCTTGCCGCCGGGATCGTCCCAACTTACATGGCCGCTGTCATCTACGGTGAGGACGGCCGTTGTGCTGGGGGTCTGCTTGATACATACGACTACTTTCATAAAAGTGCCTCCGTGAGGGTGATGCGTGATGTGTGATGCGTGATATTTTTCTCACGTATCACGTATCACGCACCACGAGTTAAGTTTCCATTAGTAAAGATTCATTGATTTCTTTGAATCGTTCAGCGAACGTTTCGTTTTCAAAGTTAAAGGTAGTGGCCCGCCAGGAAAAGGCGGCGATTTGGGCGGACCGCCGGATGGCTTTTTTCTCTGGCAGGGCGGCGTTGGTCTGGGCGCGGCGGAAGAAGTGGAGGGAGACGGCCGTAACCCCCGCCGCCGCCAGCAAACCAATCAATAAGTGCAAAAGAAAGGCTAAACTGGCCGGTGTGAGTAAAATGACCACTGCCAGCGTCAGTAAAAACAGGGCGGCGCTGACCAGACGGCCGATTTTTTGCAGCCGCTCTTCGTCGGCCGATTGGCGGCGCAGTTCCTGGGCGCAATCCAGACAAAGCGGCACGTCAATCAGGCGGGTGGTGCGGCCGATTCGTTTGCGGATGGGCATGGACGCCGGGGCCGGACGGCCGCAGTGGACGCAAAGGCCGGGAAATTGTACAGTTTCCTGGGGGCGAACCTTGATTTTGACCTGATTCATACGGGGAATTATACCGGGATGGGGCGGGGTTGGCAACGTGACGCAGTGCGGCATTTTGGGGTGAGGGGATGGGGAGTGAGGGGATGAGGTGTGAGGAGATGAGGAGAGAGGTTTTTTATGGAACGATTGCGACGGGAATGGGTGGGGGTGGTTTTGGGATGGGCGGTAGTGGTAGCGTTGGGGTATGTAGGGTTGGCGCGGGTTTGGCCGGGGTATGCGGGGCGGTGGTTGGGGCTGACGGCCGTGTTCAGCCTGTATAGCTGGTGGATGACCTGGCGGGCGCTGCCGGAAAATCATCGGGAGGATGAGACGGCCGTCTTGCCCGCATTGGGCTGGGGCAACCGGCTCACTTTGCTGCGTGGGCTGCTCATCAGCCTGACCGCCGGATTTTTATTTTCCCCCTGGCCGGCAGGCTGGTTGGGTTGGCTGCCGGCTGTCTTTTACGTGTTGTCCGACGTGGCCGATTATCTGGACGGGTACGTGGCGCGGGTGACAAATCACGCCACCCGGTTGGGCGGGCGGCTGGACATGACGTTTGACGGTTTGGGCGTGCTGGTGGTCACGGCGCTAGCTATCTGGTACGGGCAACTGCCGCTCTGGTATTTGCTCATCGGACTGGGGCGGTATCTGTTTTTGGCGGGGCTGGCCTGGCGGCAGCGGCGGGGATTGCCCATCTATGAAATGCCCTTTAGCTGGCATCGGCGCATTTTTGCCGGGTTTCAGATGGCGTGTTTGAGCGTGGTGTTGTGGCCGATTGTTCCGGCAGCGGGGGCGACGATTGCCGGGACGGTGTTTGGTCTGGCGACGACGGCCAGTTTTGGCCGGGATTGGCTGGTAACGATTGGCCGGATTGATCCGGACAGCGCCCGTTACCGGTTGTGGCAGGGACGGTTGTATCGCTGGACGGCCGTTTACCTGCCGCCGTATTTGCGGGTGGGGGTGTTGGTTTGTATGGCTTTTATTTACAGCCGGATGGCGAATCCGGTACGGCCGTCGGCCTGGGTGACTTTGTTTACCGGCTGGGGGCTGCCCCGGCCGGAATTGTGGGCCGCGTTTTGGGCGGTGATAGGTGTGATCGCTACAGGAATGGTCTCGCTAGGGGTGATGGGGCGTGTGGCGGCGCTGGTTCTGGTGTTCCCCATCGGCTTTGACACGGTGACGCGCGGCCTGCATTGGGAAAACGGTCTGGCGCTGGCGTTTGTCTGCACTTTGATGCTGTTGGGCACGGGGCTGGTTTCCCTCTGGCAGCCGGAGGAGCGGTATGTGTTCTGGCAGGCGGGAGACAGTGTGCAGTGAGCAGTGTTCAGTTTTCAGTGGGCGTCTACTGAACACTGAACACTGAAAACTGAAAACTATTATGAAGAATCTCCGTTTCCTCCCCTGGGTGGTTGCTCTGGGGCTGATGCTGCTGGTGGTGCGGACGGCGTCGTTGGCGGAGGCGTGGGCGGCGCTGCGGCAGTTGTGGTGGGGGCAGATTGGTGTTTTGCTTGTGTTGAATGGGTTGGTGTTGGCGGCGTTGAACGGCCGTTGGTATCTCATTTTGCGCGGGCAGGGGGTGATACTGCCATTTTTTCGGGTGATGGGCTGGCGGCTGGCGGCGTTTGGCGTGAGTTATTTTACGCCGGGGCCGCAGTTTGGCGGGGAACCGGCGCAGGTGCTTTTGCTGGAACGGGCGGGGGTGGTGCGGCAGACGGCCGTGGCTTCTGTATCGTTGGACAAGTCGCTGGAACTGCTGGTGAATTTTGGTTTTTTGCTGCTGGCGGTTGCGGCTGTATTGCAGGCGGGCGTGTTGGGCGGAGCACTGGGGGGGACGGCAGTCTGGTTTGTTCTGGCTTTGCTCGTCTGGCCGGTGCTGTTTTTGCTGGCGGTGGGGCGCGGCTGGCGGCCGTTGTCCCGCCTGATGGCTTTTGTGCCGTTGTGGGGCTGGCCTGCCGGTTGGCGCAAAAAGTATACGGCCGTGTACCAAGCCATGGGCGAGGGTGAAGGGGAGATGACGCGGTTGATGAGGGAGCGGCCGTTGGCTCTGGCGGCGGCCTTGTTTATTTCTCTGTTCGGTTGGGGGCTGATGATCCTGGAATTTGGTTTGATGTTTGCCTTTTTAGGGCTGTCCTTGACGCCGATTCAACTACTGGCTTTGCTGGTGGCGGCGCGGCTGGCTCTCTTACTCCCCTTGCCCGGCGGCCTGGGGTCGCTGGCTGCCAGCCTGACCTTTGCTTTGGAGGCGATGGGGTTGAATCCGGCCTTTGGCGTCAGCGCCAGCGTACTGATTCACCTGCGGGATATTTTGCTGGGCAGTTTTGGCCTGTGGTGGGGCAGCCGCTACGTGAGACGTGATGCGTGAAAACGTAGCACGCATCACGCAACACGTTCTCCGCATCACATTATTCGGAAAAGTGTTGTAGAATGTGGCTGTAACCTGTGTTTACCCGTTCAATTTTTAGATATGGAGGTGTGTTATGAAAAAGTTAGGTTCTTTGCAGTATGCCATTATCGCCCTGACGGTGATTACGGCCGTTATCCATTTGGCATTGGGTTTGTTTTTGGGTGAGATTAATCCGATGTTTGTCCTGAATGGGGTGGGCTATCTGGCTTTGGTGGCGGCTTTGTATTTTATTCCCCAATTGGCTGGGCAGCGTTCTTTAATCAGGTGGGTATTGATGGGGTATACGGCTTTAACCATCGTTCTTTACTTTGTGCTGACCCCCAATATCATGTCACCGGTTGGCTTGGCTGACAAGGCGGTTGAGTTGATTTTGGTCATTTTGCTCTGGGTGGATCGAAAGAATTAGAAATTGAACGTTATCCAGACCACACCGTTGCCGGAGATGCTGCTGAACAGCGTTATGCTGGTTGGCGGCATCGTTGTTTTTATGTATGTGCTGCGTTTTTTGGACGGGGTGTTTTTGGGTAACCGGATTGCTGCCAATTATGCCATTAAGCCCCGCGGTGATAACCGGTTGCTCTCAGTCGTACTGGCCCATTACCTGCACGCCAACCGCCGACACCTTTTTGCCAACACTGTTCCCTTTTTTATCCTGGCCTTTCTCATTGCATTTGATGGATTGGATGAATTTGCTGTGGCGACCAGTATCATTATGCTGATTGCCGGTGTGGGCACGTGGCTTTTTGGATCGCAAGGGGTTCATTTGGGCGCTAGCGGGCTGATTACCGGCTATTTTGGTTTTGTTATTCTCCGTGGTTGGGTAACGGGGAATGTGCCGGCCATTATTATTGGCATCTTCATCGGGATTATCTATTTTGGCATTTTAGGGATGGTTTTTGGCCGGCGGCAGGGTGCGTCAAATGTTATGCACTTTTTTGGTTTTCTGGGTGGTTTGTTGGCGGCCTGGGTTTGGTCGCAACTGCTGGCGTCATCTGTTATTTAACTGTACCTAAAAAATCCAGTTGGTGGGCAATGTAGACCAATTCTCCAGCTTCGATTTGAGCATACCGGCGAGCAATCCAGTCAGCAAATCGGGCCTGGGGCAGGGCCGGATGGTTGTTTAAGGCTTGCTCAATCGTGTGGAT
>JAJRTP010000498.1 GCA_024278255.1 Chloroflexota bacterium
TGGCCCGGTTCTACCAGATTGCCGTGCTTGAACCCTTCGCCGCTCACGTCCCGGTGCGCCTTGCCCACGTAAGCGATGACGATGCCCACGTGTCCGATGGGGATTTCGGTCATGGGCACCTGCTCCACGTGAACAAACCAGGGGTTCAGGTTCCAAGAGCCGGAGAGCAGCACCTGCTCCTGCAAACCGCGCCGCCCGCCCCTGTCCAGAAAGACCTGGGGAATCTGGAAGTTGTTGTGCCCTTCGATAATCGAGCCGGCAATTTCGCCGTCGTCAATCGGCGCGCCGTCCAGGGTGGTGACGATACCTACCTTGTCCGCTTCCACTTCGTAAACAAACAAGTCGTCGTGGAACATGCCGTGCGCCTGGGTATTTTGGGCGGTGATGATGGTGAACAGGGCGGTGTTGATGCGGTAGGTTCCGGCGGTGAGGAAGCCAAGCTGACGCCCTTTTTCGCCCCCCTTCAGCAGAAATTGGCGGGCGTCCTGAAAATTTTTGCAGGGCACAACCTTACCCAGGATACGTTCCGGGGGGATGGGCGCACCGCTGGCGGCCACCACCAGACCGATTTGCCCCTGGGGGATGACGGTGACGGGCGCTTTTTTGACGGTGTACCGCCAGGGATAGAGGCCAAAGTGCCAGCCGGGGGTCAGCGTGTCGGCCTGGTAGCCGGCTTCTCCCTTGAGGGCGATGTGCCGGCCGGGCGGCAGGCGGGGGCCGAATTTTTTGACGACGATGCCCACTTCCCGCTCGCCAATGACGACGATGCCCAGGAGGGATTTGCCGAAGAGAATAAGAAAGAGCAGGGCGACGAACCCGGCGATAACGCTAATTAGAATGGTTAACATGATTTTGTCCTTTTTGATCGGGGCAGGGGACGGGGAACGGCCGTCTGCCAGCAGCGATCACGTTGAATAATCGGGGTGAGTGGTTAAAATTGGGTATAGATGACGGGTTACGGCCGTCGTCACGGGGGCAAAGTTGGGGGTATCGGGTTCATTATCTGCCAGCCTCCACCGGGGCAACGCCAATCTTTACATCCGGGACGGGGCAGCCCCTGTAATCCCGTCTCTGATTTGAAAATATTTACGGAAATGGCGGCCAAAAGTTGCGCACAGCAAACTGGTCATTGACGGGAATTGTATCCTGGCGATAATCATAGTTAGAATATAATGCGAAAACCATTAACCTGGATTTTTTGGTAAGCTATAAAGGAGAGATTATAAGACACAACCAATGAGCATATGGGTTGTTCAGGATCGTTACCGTAATGAAATATACCTGACGGAAGAACGTTGGGAGCATATCCTGGAATCGCGTCCGGAGTTAGAGTCTTTGTTGGATGATTTTTTGGAAACAATCCGATCCGGTCAGCGCAAGCAGGATGCGTTAATTCCCAATAAATACCGTTATTTCAAACAGTTTGACAGCTTGCTGCCGGAGAACAATCATTTGGTAGTTATTGTGATTTTCAAAACGACTGTTGATGAGCAGGGTAATTATATTCCGAATAATTTTGTGGTGACAGGTTGGGCTAAGTATATTATTTCAAAGGGATAAATTATGTCTGAAATAAAAATTGTTCTTACAGATGGAACGCCGGTCAGGATAGTTTATGATGACGAAACGGACATTCTGGAGATTTTCTTTGGTGAAAATATGCCGGCTACGGGGATTGAGTTGACTGAGCATATTTTGCTACGTATTGACCAATCAACCCAAAAAGCCGTGAGCCTGACTCTGGTGGATTTTTCTGTATTGACAGAACAAACTGAATATGGCCCTCGTAGTTATTCATTAACAGGTCTGGAAGAACTTCCTCAGGATTTGGAGGATACGGCCGTGTCCATTCTTATGTCGCCGCCGGTAAACCATTATCTGAAGTTGTCTTCTTTTCAGGTTTCCCCGCAGGAACGCATTATTACCGCTTTTGTCATGCCGCAGCCAATGCCGATGCCTGCCTGATTTATGACTAAACTCCTGCACGGCCGTGTCACCAAAGCAATCAGTGGGTTCTTCACCGTGGAAACGGAGGAAGGGCCAGTGGTGTCCCATCTGCCGGGGCGGCTGAAGAAGGAGTGGCAGGAAACGTCGCTGGTGGCAGTGGGGGATTGGGTGACTATCTCCCCGCAGGAAGACGGCACGGGGATGATTGAGGAGATCGCGCCCCGCAAATCGGTGTTGTCCCGCACACGGCCGTCAGCCCGCAATCGCAGTCTCAGTTCAGACCGGGAGCAGGTGTTGGTAGCCAACCTGGATCAAGTCGTCTTTGTCTTTTCCACCAAAAAGCCCCATCCCAGTTTACGCAAATTAGACCGGTTTCTGGTTGTGGCGGAGATGAATGAGTTGACGGCCGTCATCTGCGTCAACAAGATTGATCTGACCGGGCTGGAAAAAGCGCGGCAGCTATTTGGCCTGTATGAAGAAATTGGCTACCGCGTCATCTATACCAGCGTGCCGGAAAACAGGGGGATTGACGAACTGCGCGACTGTCTGCAGGATAAGATTACGGTGTTTTCCGGGTCGTCCGGCGTGGGCAAATCCAGCCTGCTCAATGCCATTCAGCCGGGGCTGGGCCTGAAAGTGAATGAGGTGAGCCAGGCCAGTGGCAAGGGACTGCACACCACGCGCTACGCGGAGATGTTTCCCCTGAATTTTGGCGGTTACGTAGCTGATACGCCCGGTATTCGCGGCTTGGCTTTGTTTGATCTGGAACCGACGGAACTGGATGCTTACTTCCGGGAAATTGCACCGTATGTGCCGGAGTGCCGTTTTAGCGATTGCAGCCACCGCCACGAACCGGGCTGTGCGGTGCGTACGGCCGTAGAACAAGGCAAAATCTCCCGGCAGCGTTACGAGAGCTATCTGCGCTTGCGGGAGGAACACGAGACACTTTGGTAAGAGGCTGTGTGAGGGTAAGGGGGTGAGGAACGGGGGGAGCTGCGCAATACGCAATACAAATCACGCATCACGCATCACATCTTTTACCGGCACGTCGTAGAAGCGGGCCAGGGAGATGGGGTCACTGGTGTTGAAGCCGGCGCTGGCGGCGTCTTGCAGGTCTTGGGGGAGATGGAAACGGCCGTCATACATACGGCCGTCCGGCATAACAGCGTGGGTCAGACGGCCGGCCTGGGTTAACTGGGCTTCGCTGATTTGGGCGTCTTTGAGCAAGGCGCAGCGCAAATCGGCCCCTTCCAGAATGGCGTCCCGCAAATCGGCTTGTGTCAGGTCAATGTGCTGCAAATTGGCCTGGGTCAGATTGGCGGCGCGCAGGTCAGCGTTTTGCCACTGCATGTGACGCAAATCGGCTTGTCCCAGATTGGCCTGACGCAAAGAACCATCCGCCAGCCAGCCTTCCAACCGCAGCTTTTCCGCCGCTTCCTGCACAATGTCGGGGTCTGTGCTGCGCAGCTGCTGGACGGTCTGGGTTTTCTCGCGGCGGGCATCCTGGGCCTGGTAGATGCGGTCAATGATGAGGATGGTGAAGGCGATGCTGACAAATTCCCAGGCAATGTTGGTGTAGGATTGGCGTAGCAGGCCATCCAGCCGAAAGACGGGGTTTTCTGCCTGGTAGGAGAGGAAAATGCCGGGCAGGGCAATCAGCAGCAAGATGAGTCCCACCCTGCCGATGGTCAGCCAGCCAATAAATTTGTCCCAATACGGCCGTATCATCATTTGGTTGCAGTTGCAGGCTGGAGATTATGTCAATCTTCAATCTCTTCGCGCCCGACAATAGTGCCGATAAAATAAATCGGTTTGTTCTGCGCTTCATAATACACCCGGACGATTAACTCGGCAATCAGCCCCATCACTAAAAACTGCACGCCCAAAACCACCAGCATAATGCCCAGCGAGAGCAGGGGACGGCTGCCGATTTCCTCAGCCTGAAAGCCGGCCCAGCCGCCACTGATGCCCGCCCAAATTTTAACCAGGAGCAGGTAGAAAAGGGTGAGGCCGCCCAATCCCCCCATAATCAGGCCCAACATGCCAAACAGGTGCATGGGCCGGTCGCCGTAATTGCGCAGGAAGACGACGGTCATCAAATCCACGATGACGCGGAAGGTGCGGGAGATGCCGTATTTGGATTCGCCGGCGACGCGGGGGCGGTGGTTGACGGGTACTTCGGCCATCGTAAAGCCGGCGTTATTGACCATTTCCGGAATGAAACGGTGCATTTCGCCGTAAAGGTGCAGTTCCTGGGTTACTTCGGCGCGGAAGAGGCGCAGGGAGCAGCCCCGGTCGTGAAGCTGTACGTTGGAGGCGCGGGCAATGAGGCGGTTGGCGATGAA
>JAJRTP010000499.1 GCA_024278255.1 Chloroflexota bacterium
ATTTTGTTTTACCTGATAATCAGCGCCTTGTGGTCTGTTTTTGCTCCGGGAAATCTGGCCGATTACACTTTTGTTATTTCTTGCGGAATTGCCATTGGCCTGGCTCTGGTTTCGCTGTGGGCTTTAGAGAAATATTTGAAGCGAATCTGGCCCAGCGGCCGGGCCATCATTCTGGATGACACCGGTGTGCAGGCCAAAAATCCAGAAGCAAACACCGTGCAGATTTTGTGGACAGACGAGCCATTCCAGCTATCCTGGTGGTTTTATCTGCGGGGCTATCCGCGTGGGGGCCGGGAGCGCCGTTTACCTAAAAATTGGGTATGTGTGGCGACCCAGTTACAGGCCGGAGAAAATTTCATCGTTGTTTACACCTACGCGCCACCGAAAGAGGCCGTTATCTGGACACATTATGAGCAGGAATTTCGCCAGCTAAATCCGGCCGAGTTGTATGAACATGGACTTAGCAGCCGCTTTGTGGCTCCCAGCCGGCCGGAAGTACCTTCTAAAATTTTGTTGGGAAAAGATGGTAAGCATTGGCAGGCCGAGCAGCGCCGTTGGTTGTATGGTTATGAATTAGAGCAAAATGATTTTAAGAGATTCCTGGAATTTGTAAGTCCCAGACAAATATATCATTCAAAATAAACGGAGGACAGCATGTTCGATTTTATTACGGAAGAACACGAGATGATTCAAGTAGAGGCCCGCCGGTTTGCCCAGGGAGAAATTGCCCCTATTGCCGCAGAGTTTGATGAAACGGGTGATTTCCCCATTGAGACAATTCGCAAAATGGGAGAATTGGGCTTTATGGGCATTGAGGTGCCGGAAGAATATGGCGGTATCGGGATGGATACGTTGGCTTACTCCCTGGCCCTGACGGAAATCAGCAAGGCAGACGCCAGCCACGGCACAATTATGTCGGTGAACAATTCGTTGTTTTGTAATGGCATTATGAAGTTTGGCACGGAGGAGCAGAAGCAAAAGTATTTGCTGCCGGTCGCCAGCGGGCAGAAGATTGGGGCGTACAGCCTGACGGAGCCGATGAGCGGCAGTGATGCGGGCACGATGCGCAGCCGGGCGGTGTTGAATGAAGCCGGGACACATTATGTGATTAACGGCGTAAAATCCTGGGTCACCTCTGCCCCCTACGCCGATTACATCGTCCTCTTTACCATGACCCAGCCGGAATTGAAGCACAAGGGCGTCACCGCTTTCCTCATCGAAACAGACAAACCCGGTTTTGAGCGGGGCAAAAAAGAACCCAAACTGGGCATCCGGGCCAGCGCCACCAGCGAAATTATCTTTGACAATTACGAATGCCCTGTAGAAAACCGGCTGGGTGCGGAAGGCGAAGGGTTCAAAATTGCCATGACGGTGCTGGATGCCGGCCGTATTGGCATTGCGTCTCAGGCGTTGGGGATTGCTGAAGCAGCCCTGGAAGCCAGCATTGCTTACGCGCAGGAGCGGGAAGCGTTCGGCCAAAAAATCGGCCAGTTCCAGATGATTCAGCAAAAGTTGGCGGATATGAAAACGCGGGTGGAAGCCAGCCGTTTACTCATCTACCAGGCTTGTCTGGCTAAAATGGATGCGGCCGTCAGCGGCCGTCGCTATTCCCTGGAATCCAGCATGGCTAAACTATTCGCCAGCGAGACGGCGATGTGGGTGACGACGCAAGCAATTCAGATTTACGGGGGAATGGGTTACAGTAAGGAACTGCCAATAGAGCGTTATTTCCGGGATGCCAAAATCACAGAAATTTACGAAGGCACCAGTGAAATTCAGCGATTAGTTATCGCTCGCAGCCTGACCGGGCTACGATAAAGCAAAGGGTGCGTTTCATTTTAGTAGCCGCGGTATCCCTACCGCGATTACGCTTGTGCGGTAGGGATACTGCGGCTACATTTCTAAAAGAATCCCAACAAGACTGTTCGCAGAAATGACGCCGCTACCCAGACAATCAGTGGGCTTAAATCCAACCCGCCCATGGGTGGTAATATACGGCGCACCGGGGCTAAAATTGGGTCTGTGGCCTGGAAAACAAAGCGCATGAGCGGCCCCCAAGTTGGATGATAGGGGTCCGGCCGAGTCCAGGAAAGCACAACCCGCGCTAATAGTAAAATCACTAAGATGTAGTAAAGTAAATTGATAATGGTTGCAATCATAGTTGCCTCAGGTAATTGGTAATTGAGTCATGGGTCATTACCCAGTTGCTCAATTGCTATAGTCTCTCTCGCCAAAAATTGCCCGGCCGACGCGCACGTGCGTGGCTCCTTCTTCGATGGCAATTTCGAAATCGTCAGTCATGCCCATGGACAGGTGCAATGGCGCCTGAATGGACGGCATTGTCTGCTCCAGCCATTCTGCCAGCAGCCGGGTGCGGCGAAAAATGGTGCGGATGATCGTTTCCTCCACGCGCCAGGGCGCCATGGTCATCAGGCCATACAGGGAAAGGCTGGGTAAATTGGTAACGGTATCAACTACTTTACGCAATTCGGCCTGCTGTGTTGCATCTTCTTCCCAATTGGTGCAGAGGAAGCCGGCTTTGCTGGCTTCGCCGGAGAGGTTGACTTCCAGGAAGACGGGCAGGATTTTGCCGGCGTCGGCTAACTGGCGGGAAAGGCGGTTGGCGATCTTGAGGCGATCCAGGGCGTGCAAAACGTCGGCGTATTGGGCGACCAGTTTGGTTTTGCGGCTTTGCACCGGGCCGATTTGATGCCAGATGATACCGCTGTCTGCACCCAACTCGGTGGTTACGGCTTTTGCTTTGCGGGCCAGTTCTTCCGGGTGATTTTCGCCAAAGTTACGCATTCCGACCTCGTAAGCGGCCAGACTGACCGCGTCGGGCCAGGTTTTGGTGACGGCAACCAGGGTGATGCCGCCGGGGTTGCGCCCGGCGCGTTGGGCGGCGTTATTGATGCGATTGAGTACGGCCGTATATCGTTCTGCCAGTTCGTCCATTTTACATATTACCCCGTATAACTAATCTTGAAAACAATCCCCGTGGCCCAATCAGTCACATACATACTGCCATCTGGCCCTACGATTACATCAATGGGAGCCGCAAAGCCGGTGGCAAAGTTTTGTGGCGGGCCGTCAGCCAGACGCATCACCTTTTGCGCGCCGGCAAAAGCGCTCCACAGAGCAACGAACTTATTGTTGTAATAGTTGCTGGGGAATTGGCTGGCTTTGTAGACGGTGATGCCGGTGGGAGAGGAGTGAGGCACAAAGGTATAGGTAGGTGGTAGCACTTCCACGCCAGGGGGTGGCGAGAAGCAAGTGTCGCAATCGTACCAGGGATAGCCGTGTTCTGCGCCGGGCACGACGCGATGCACTTCTTCCGGCGGGCCATAATCGGGGTCGTTGTCGGTGGCCCAGAGTGTGCCGTTGGCATCCCAGGCGATGTCGTATGGGTTGCGAAAGCCGCGGGCGTAAACGCTGATTTCGCCGCTGTCCGGGTTGAAGCGCAAGATAGTGGCTTCCAGCGGGTGCAGTTCGTCTTGACGGCCGCTGCCATCCAGAATTTCGCCGTGGTCTGCTCGCGCCCCGACACCGACGTAGCCCATCCCATCTGGGCCAAAAGCGATGCCGTTGGCGGCGTGGAGGAAAGTGTAGCAGCAGGGCAGCCCGCCGATAAGCTGGCCTTGTCCCACGATGGAAATTTGCGATTCGCCGCCGACGCTCTCGTTAATCACCCGATCCGAGACGTAAAGCTGGCCGGTACCGGGGCGGAAGGCGAGTCCGGTGGGGGTGTTGTAGCCGCTGGCAAAGGTGGAAACGTTGCCGCTGCTGTCCATAGTGAAGATGCTGCCTTCCTGGTTAGAAATGTAGAGCAGTCCATCCGGCCCAAAAGCCAGGCTGGTGGGATGGCCTTCGACGCGGCCTACATAAGTTACCTCGAATCCGGCAGGGACGTTGATGCGGTTTTCCCAGCCGGATTTATCGTTGTTGTCGGGGTATTCGTTGCTGATGACGGGCGGTACTTCGCCGGGGTCTACGGCTGGCGGCGGCTGGCTGGCGGATGTGGGTTCGGCGGCCGTTTCGCTGGTAGGTTCGGCGGTGGGTTCGGTTGTCGCCACGGCCGTTTCTGTGGGTTCGGTTTCCGGTACGGCCGTTTCCTCCGTATCTTCTGTGGCGGTAGGTTCAGCTTCAGTGTCGGATGCAGCAGTGGGCGGCGCCGTGGCTGTCGGTGGTTCGGGAACCAGGGTGTTGGTGATAGATGCTTCGGTGGGGACGGCCTGGGGTACGGCCGTATCTGCCGGTTCCGTGGTTACTTCCGGCGCTGCGGCAATTTCTTCGGTAGGTTGAGGGACGGCCGTTGGCTCGGTGGAACCGCCGCAGGCTGCCAGGAACAGAATGGTAATTAATAGAATTTTTTTCATAGGCTGCGTATTGCGTATTGCGTATTGCGTAACGGATCAATACGCAACACGCAATACGTTTTACTCCATTTCTTTTCGTAAGGTTTGTAAACGTTTGAGGATGGCCTGGATACGGCCGTTTTTCAGCATGGCAGCCCAATGTCCATCGTTGAACCGTTCGCCGCGCACGCAGAAGGTGAGCATGGTTTTGACGGCCGTCAGGTCAGCCTGGGCAATAAACTCGTCATCCGCTACCATTTTACCCGCTTCGGCCGGATTGTACCCGTAGTCCATCCAGCAGGATTCGCCAGCCAGTTGGTAAAAAGCGAGGACGTCGTCATGGTAGACGGGCCAGGGAAAGGCGCCGCCGGTACGCCATTCTTTGGTATATTCGCGGTCTGGCGTAAAACGCGGCAGGCAGGCCAGAAGTTTGTCTATTTTTTGCGGTGTAATAGAAGATGACATAATGGTTTGATTACTTTTCCAACATCAGGGTGACGGGGCCGTCGTTGTGGATTTCCACGTCCATGTGAGCGCCAAAGACGCCGGTGGCCACGGCGTAACCCATTTCCCGGAGCTTTTCGGTGAAGTAATCTACCAGCGGTTCGGCCTGTTCGGGGCGAGCAGCAGCGGTGAAGGACGGCCGTCGCCCCTTCCGCGCATCTCCGTACAAAGTGAACTGGGAGATGACCAGAAATGAGCCGCCCACGTCATGAATAGAGAGATTCATCTTGCCCGCCTTGTCCTCAAACAGACGCAGACCGGCCACTTTGTTTGCCAGCCAGTCGGCTTCTTTGGTGGTGTCGCTGTGGGTCACCCCCAGCAGAATGACGTAACCGCGCTCAATTTGACCGGTGATACGGCCGTTTACCGTCACTTTGGCCTGCGAAACCCGCTGCAATAAGGCTCTCATTCCCTACAGTATCCCAATCCGGCTGTTGTCGCCCACAGTCATTTTTAACGCTTTCGGTTTGATGGGGGAACGTTTGATGACGGCGTTACGGCCGATGAGACTGTCCTGGATGCGAGCGGGAATGTCCCGAATCTGGCTGTTTTCCAGCACCATGGAATGCTCAATCTCGCTGTCCTCAATGATCACGTCGTGGTCAATGCTGGTGAAGGGGCCGATGTAGCTATTGACGATGCGGGCGTTCTCGCCAATGATGGAGGGGCCGCGCACCACAGAGTTGATGATTTCCGCGCCGCGCTGGATGGTGACGCGCCGCCCCACTTCGCTTTCCCGGTCTACGTACCCTTCAATTTTGTATGCCAGTTCTTCCAACACCAGATCGTTGGCTTCCAGCATGTCGCCGGGCTGGCCGGTATCAATCCACCAGCCGCGATGGATGTAGGGATGGACGGAATAGTCGTGGTCTACCAGCCATTGAATGGCGTCGGTGATTTCCAGTTCGCCGCGCCAGGAGGGGGTGATTTCGTTAACGGCCTGCATGATGTGGTGGTCGAACATATAGATGCCTACCAGGGCCAGGTTGCTGGGGGGATGTTTTGGTTTTTCGATGAGGCGTTTGATACGGCCGTCGTCGTCCAATTCCGCCACGCCGTAATCTTCCGGGTGGTCAATGGGGGTCAGAACAATCTGGCTGTTCCATTCGCTGTTGGCAAACTGGGCAATCAGGGGACTGATACCGCCTTCAATCACGTTATCGCCCAGGAACATGACAAAACGGTCGTCGCCCAGAAAATCGGCCGCGGTTTTGACGGCATGCGCCAGCCCCAGCGGTTGATCTTGCTGAATATAGGTGATGTTCACGCCCCAACGGTCGCCGGTACCTACAGCCTGTTTGATTTTGGCGGCCGTGCTGCCCACGACGATGCCGATGTCGTCAATGCCCGCGTCCCGGATGGAGGCAATCACCCGAAACAGGACAGGGGTATTGGCTACCGGGATGAGCTGCTTGGCGTTGGTAAATGTTAAAGGATACAGGCGGGAACCTTTCCCGCCGCTGAGAATCAAGCCTTTCATAGTCGCTCCTTGTCAATATTTCACGGGTGGTTGGATCGCGGAAAATAACAATCCGAAAGACCCGTTTTAATTTTTGTATGCCATTATGACCGCCAGATGAAGGCGGCAACAGGGTGATTTTAGAGGAAGGCGGTGTAATTTACAATGAAGATACGGCCGTCGTAGCCAAATCGGTCAATTATCGGTTAAATCTTGACGTGGTCTGCATGGCGGCGTACACTCAAAATAATACTATTTATTGTCCTTTGCGACTATTTGATGTGCGTTTAGAAAAGATGGAATAGCCTTGACGACAGAACAAATTGATCCTGCCCCCATGATGGTTGAGTACGCCCAACGAGTAGATTGGCGCGCGCTCGTGATTTCCCCCTGGCATTATTTGCAACGGCCGTACCAGATTGTGCGCAGCTATGATAAAGGCAACTTTCGGCCCGACCTGGTGGCCGGTCTGACAGTTGGCGTCATCTTGCTGCCCCAGGCCATTGCCTTTGCCCTGGTAGCCGAACTGCCGCCCTTTATGGGCTTATACGCGGCGGTCATTGGTGCTTTCTTCGGTGCGATGTGGGGATCGTCCAACCAGTTGCACAGCGGCCCGGCCAATGCCATTTCCCTACTCGTGTTTTCTTCCTTGTCTACCGTTGTAGCCACTGGTTCGCCCGAATACATTCTGGCGGCCGGGCTGTTGGCTGTCATGGTGGGGGTATTCCAGTTTTTGATGGGCGTTTTGCACCTGGGCATGTTGGTGAACTTTGTCTCCCACTCGGTCATTGTGGGCTTTACGGCCGGGGCCGGTATCCTCATTGCCGTTAAACAGATTGGCCCGTTGTTTGGCGTACAGGTATCCGGTCAGAATTTGCCGGAAACATTGTTCAACGCCGTACAGCAGTTACCGAATATTCAATGGGTGACTCTGGCTTTAGGCGTGTCCACCATTGTTA
>JAJRTP010000500.1 GCA_024278255.1 Chloroflexota bacterium
GTATATTTCAGCATATGATTGATATGGTAGCTATGATGGGAGCTTCTCCAAAGAAGTCCCAAATGGCTAAATTACATGAGCGCTTTGCTTAAGTTTATGAATATGGGTGTCGTAGTTAGCTTTGTCGGCGTCAATAAAGGCAAAGTCGAACTGCCCGGCTTGCCCCTCGTCCAGAAATCGGGCCAGGGTTTCGGCGGCGGGGGCCAGATGGAGCCGGATTTTGTGAGCGACGCCGGCCTTTTGCCAATATTTGCGGGCTACGGCCGTAAATTCCTCACTTACGTCACACGCCACCACCTGGCCATCTTCCGGCAAAGCCAGGGCCACTGACAGAGAACTGTAACCGGTGAATACGCCCACTTCCAATGTGCGTTTGGCGTCCATTAACTTGATCAGGAAGGCCATAAACTGGCCTTGTTCCGGGGCGATTTGCATGCTGTGGTTGGAGAGTACGGCCGTTTCCTGCCGCAGTTTCCGCAAGATGTCCGGCTCTCGTAACGAGATGGCCAGAAGATATTCGTGTAAGTCGTCCGGTAAGCCAATAGATTTGTTTGACATAATGCTCCTCTTGAATTGTAATGTGTGGAGGAACTATAAGGCAAACCGAATGTGGTGGCAATTTTGAGAACCACGGATGGTACGGATCCGAAGGATTGGCACAGATTTTTTGCAATGACTGCGAAAATTAGTTGAATCCGTACCATCCGCATTTCCATTATTCAATAATGCCTAACTCAATCAACATATCCTGCGTGCCGATTAAATCAGCCAGGTCTGCCAGGGAAATGTCAATCGCCAGTTTGTCCAGATCGGCCAGCGACGGGGTGACGCTGCTGGCGACGCCTTCGATGACCGGATACTCAAATGTCTCGTCGGCAAAGTATTGCTGCCCTTCTTCGGAAAGAAGGAACTCGATGAACTTCTGGGCGTTTTCCGGGTTATCCGCTCCTTTGAGGATGCCCGCACCGGAGACCATGATGAGGGAGCCGGGACCGCCGCCGGGCAGGAAGTAGTTGCGGGCCGCGAAGGCGTCACCCTGTTCGCTGAGGAAGCGGTACAGGTAGTAATGGTTGACGAAGCCGACATCTATCTCGCCGTTAGCGGCGGCTTCTACGATGGGGGTGTTTTTGGGGTAAACTTTGGGGTTGTTGGCCTGGATGCCTTGCAGCCAGTCGCGGGTTTTTCCCTCGCCCCAGACGGCGCGCAGGGCGGTGACCATGGCCTGGAAGGAACCGTTGGACGGCGCCCACCCGATACGGCCGTTCCACTCAGGTTCCGTAAAGCCCCACAAATCATCCGGTAATTGTGTTTCCGGATCGGTGATGACGTTGGTGTTGTAGACGACGGTACGGGCGCGGCCGGAAACGCCAGCCCACGTGCCATCTTCGGCGGCAAAGCGGGCGGGAACTTTGTCCAGAATTTCTGGCGGCAGAGGGGTCAGCAAACCGGCAGCCTGCACCGCGCCTAACCCGCCGGGGTCCTGAGCGTAGAACAGGTCGGCGGGGCTTTTTTCCCCTTCTTCCAGCAGGACGCCGGCCAATTCGGCCGTTTTGCCGTAACGTACTGCCACGTCAATACCGGTTTCCTGGATAAATTGGTCAATGATGGGCTGCACCAGACTTTCGCTGCGGCCAGAGTAGATGACGAGACGGCCGTTTCCTTCATTGCTTTCCGGTTGATTGGCCTTTTCTCCGTTGTCGCTCCCATTCTGGCAAGCTGCTAATGAAATAACAATCAGTAAAAACACAAGTAAATTCTTCATTTATGTAAACTCCTTTGGATGATTTGTAATTGGGCAATTGCCCGATTGTTTTTCCGGGATTATGACGTTTACCCAAAGGGCAAACAAGGCTTGAGGTTAATTTGCAGGTTGACCGGGAGGATGATTGGCGATTGACTGTTGATCAATGGCGGAAGGGGTGAGCGTTAAATTTGAGGTTAACCGGCGTTCAAAGGGGGGAAATAGGGCGATTTTCAAAATCGCCCTACGGTTAATTACCAATCAGATTGTGAATTTGGGTGACGGCCGTACCTGTATCCTTCTCATCTACCACCACACTGATGCTGCATTCCGAAGACCCCTGGGCGATGGCGATGACGTTGACCTGCGCCTGACCCAACGCTGTGAAGATACGGCCGGCGATGCCCGGAATGTGCCGCATTCCCGCGCCCACGATGGTGACGATGGAAACCGGCTCCAGCGCCCAGATGGTGTCAATATCCTGCCGCTGCAGTTCCTCGGCAAAAGCCTCTTCCAGGCTGGCAATGATGGGCTGAATGCCTGTGTCCGGGGCGGCGAAGCAAATGGATTGTTCCGAAGACGCCTGGCTGATGAGCAGAACGCTTTGATCGGTGTGGGCGACGGCGGCAAAAGTACGGGCGGCAATGCCAGGCACACCTAACATCCCCTTGCCCTCCACGGTAATCAGCCCCAGGTTTTTGATGGCGGTGACGGCTTTGATGCCGCCGTCTCCATCGCCGTTGTCCGGCACGATGACGGTGCCGGGATGGGCGGGGTGGAAGGTGTTTTTGATACGCAGGGGGATGTTGTTTTCTACGCAGGGGCGGATTGTTTTGGGGTGCAGCACTTTGGCTCCGTAGAAGGCCAGTTCCGACACCTCGCGGTAGGAGAGGGTGGGGATGCTGCGGGCGTCGGGTACCAGCCGGGGATCGGCGGTCATCACGCCGTCCACGTCGGTCCAAATCCAGACTTCGTTGGCGGCCAGGGCTTCGCCCAAAATTGCGGCGGTGTAATCGGAGCCGCCGCGCCCCAGGGTGGTGGTGACGCCGTCGCTGGTAGCGCCGATGAAGCCGGTTACGAGGGGAATGATACCCTGGGCCAGCAACGGCCGTATCCGAGCCAATACTTTCTCATGGGTTTCTGCGAGTAATGGGGAAGCGTTCAGGAAATTGTCATCCGTCACAATCAATTCTGTCGCGTCAACCGCTTCTGCTTTGTGGCCGGTTTGGCGCAGGTAGGCGGCCAGGATGCGCACGCTCATCTGCTCGCCCATGCCGCCGATAGCGTCCAGGGCGCGGGGACTGAGTTCGCCCAGAACGTGAACGGCTTGGCATAATGCCTCGAAGCGGTCGATGAAACGGCCGTTCTCTGCCAAAATTTGCTGCCGTTCCCCTTCCGGTTCCAGCAGGGCGTCAATCGCTTCGTGGTGGATGCGGCGCAGGAGGACGGCGTTTTGTTGGTACGTTTCGCCATCCCCCGCTGCGGCCGAATGCGCCCCATCCAGGAGTAAATCCGTTACCTTGACCGGTTTCGATCCCATCCCGGAAGCGACGACGACCACATCCCGCCAATCTGCCTGCGTGTTTTTAATGAGGACGGCCGTCTCCCGCAGCGCCTGCGCGCTGCCTACAGAAGTGCCGCCGAATTTCATTACAAGAGTCATTGTTTGCTCCAGTTTTCAGTTTTCAGTGTGCAGTTTTCAGTAACACCGACTGAACACTGCACACTGAAAACTGCATACTAAATCCTTGCCAAAGCCTGCTCCAAATCTGCCAGTATATCGTCCGTATCCTCAATGCCAATGGCAAATCTGACCAAATTATTCTTGATGCCGATGGACAATCTTTCCTCGGTGGAAAGTTCGTAAAAGGACATGAGAGCGGGCATTTCGATGAGGCTTTCGATGCCGCCAAGGCTGGGGGCGATGTAGGGAATGGTCATGGCGTCAATGAAGCGGGCGGTGGTATCCAGCGGGTCTTCACCGGGGATGGGAGCGATCTCAAAGCTGATGACGCCGCCGAAACCATCCATCTGGGCGCGGGCGATGGTGTGATCCGGGTGGGAGGGCAGGCCGGGATACCAAACGCGCTCAACGTGAGGGTGGGCTTCCAGAAATTCGGCGGCAGCCTGGGCAGTGGCGTTTTGCTGGCGCACGCGCAGGGCCAGCGTCTTCAGGCCGCGTTCCAGGAGGAAGGCGGCGTGGGGGTCGAGGACGCCGCCGAGCATCCCCTGGCTTTGGCGCAGGGCGTGGATGAGGCCGGTTTCGCCGATGACGACGCCGGCCATCACGTCGTTGTGGCCGCTGAGGTATTTGGTGCCGCTGTGAATGACGAGATCAATGCCGTAGGTTAACGGCCGTACATTCACCGGCGTGGCAAAGGTGGCGTCAATAATCGTCTTGACGCGGCGGTGCTGCCGAGCGATTTGGGCCAGCCGTTCCAGATCGGCCACACGCAAATAAGGATTGGTGGGGCTTTCGCTGAGGATGATGCGGGTGTTGGGCCGGATGGCCGCTTCTAAAGCCTCGTAGTCGCCCATGGGCACAGTGGTGGTTTCGATGCCCAGGCGGGCCAGGAAGGTGTTGGCAAACTGGCGGGTCTTGCGGTAGCAGTCGTCGGTCATGACAATGTGGCTGCCGCTGGGCAGGATGGAGAGGAGAGTGTTGGTGACGGCCGTCATCCCGGTGGGGAAGAGGAGGGCGTCATACTGGCGGGTATCGCCCCCTTCCAGGGCGGCAATGCGTTTTTCGGCGCTGCGCACGGTGGGATTGTCGTAACGGCCGTATTCGCCCCGATCTTTCAGACCGCCCCACATTTTGGCTTCCATGAAGTTGCACAAGTCGGCCGTGTCGGTGAAGGTGTAGGTGGCGGTTTGCACGATGGGGGTAGCCAGAGCGTGGTACGCTTGCGCTTCGCGGCCTTCGATTTTGCCGTGGACGGATAAGGTGTGGATGTCGTGGTTGTTGGGGGGATACGGCCGTTTACCGTTTTCTTTCGTGCCGGAGCCATTTGATGAAACAATCGTTGCTGTCATTATATCCTCACTTTTGCTGTGGCGAGATTGCAACGTATCTATCTGCAATCTGCCAATAAAAAACACCTCTCCTGGAAGTGGTGGAGAGGCGTTTGATATTGCGTTTCGCCACATCCTCATCTTCCAGAAGCATTTTTGCTTCTGCCGGAATTAGCACCTGTTCCTGAAAAAATAAACCAACGGAATGGTTGCTGAGGTGTCATCGGGCCGGTCCCTCGACCTCTCTAGATAAGAAGTGTTACTTATAATTTTATTCGATTGTGAGTACGATAGTAACAAAAGGAGACGAGGTTGTCAAAAAATCAGGTATGGTTAAGGTGGCGGCTGACCTCTTCCAGCAAGGTATCCATACGGTACGGCTTTTGTAAAAATCCAACCAGTCCGCTTTGCTCCAGACCATATGTTACTTCCGATTCAGAGTAACCGGAGGAAAGCAGTATACGCACTTGCGGGTCAATCTGGTGCAATTCTTTCAATGTGTCTTCACCGCTCAGGCCAGGCATGGACAAATCTAACAAGACCAGATCAATCTCGGCCATATGCGCCTGATAAACGCCGATTCCTGTCTGTCCATCAGCCGCTTGCAGGACATCTACTCCTTCCATGCCCAGAATATCTGATACGGCTTCGCGCACTGGTTCTTCATCGTCAATGACCAACACAATTTTCCGGGGATTTGGGTGCGCTGTTGCGTTCATAGGGGGTTTCTCCTGAATGGGTTTGTTACTGGCGGGAAAAATAATTTCAAATTTTGTACCTTGGTGGGGTTGGCTTTCTACGCGCAGGGCGCCTTTGTGGCCGCGCACAATGCCTAAAACAGCCGCCAGCCCCAGACCGCGCCCGGTGAATTTTGTAGTGTAAAAGGGATCAAATATCTGCTTGATGGTGTGTTCATCCATGCCCATGCCATCATCTTCTACTGTTAACTTGGCGTATGGGCCTGGTGTAAGCTGCTGACCTATATCCGGCCACTCTTCTAATTTTTCCGGGGATAGGGTGATGGCCTGGGTGGTAACTGTGATGACGCCGTGTTGTTTGCCAATGGCTTCGGCGGCATTGATGATCAGGTTCATAATGATTTGCTGCATTTGCCCGGCGTCTGCTTCAATGGCCGGCAAATCAGCCGCCAGGGGCAGTTGCAGCTTGACGTTTTGCCCCAGAGTAATGTGGATGAGATGGCTGTTTTCCTGAATAAGGCGGTTCAGGTTGACGGGAGCGGTGTGGAATTGCCCCCGCCCGGAGTAGGCCAGTAGTTGTTGTGTCAGAGCGGTGGCGCTTTCAGCCGCGCCGATAGCTTTTTGGATATGTGGTGCGGCGGGTGCAGACGGTCCAAGTTTGGCCAGGGCCAGGGAGGTTTGGGCCAGCATGGCTACCAGTAAATTATTGAAGTCGTGGGCAATGCCACCGGCCAGGATGCCCAGGCTTTCCATCTTTTGGGTGTGGTACATCGCTTCGGCGGCTTTTTTGCGTTCAGTAATGTTTCTGGCGGTGATGACGACGTAAGGGATGCTCCCGTTTGTTTGCTTTACAGGACTAATCACATATTCAATGTATGCGGGGCCATCGAGACCGGGTAATTCTAATTCTCTGGAAATGGATTGGCCAGTTTTCAGGGCTTTTTCCCGGTCCTGGTCGAAGTGGTTGCCTATTAAGGGAGGAATCCCTATCTCTTGCCAGGTTTTACCGACAGCATTTTTGTAATCCCAATTAATGGAATCGTTCTGTAGGGGGTTGGCGAACAGGAAACGGCCGTTGCGATCCATCACGGAAAAATGATCTGGAGAGGTGGCTAAAATGGCATCGCGCATTTGGGCTTGCTGTTGCAATTCGTCGGTCAAGGCTTGTAATTGGACTTCTGTTTGTTTGCGGTGGACGGCCGTAGCAATCTGGCCGGAGACGAATTGCAGTAATTGTTTGTCTTTTTCTGTGTAGGCATGGATATCTGTGTAACTTTGTACGGCGATAACGCCAATTGTTCCGCTGGATAATGTTAGCGGAACCCCCAACCAGATTAAGGGTACGGTTCCCCGGACACAAATTATGCTTTTGTTTTCCAGTTCTTTGATGTTTTCGGCCGTTAATAGCTGGGGCGTATTGGTTTGGGCTACATATTCGGTTAACCCGTTACCGGCGGGCCGCTTGGTTGCTTTTTTATCTTTTTCATCTACGAAATAAGGAAACGAGATGGAATTACTTTCAGGGTCATAAGCGGCGATGTAGAAATTGCTGACGTCTATCAGATCGCCCAGGATGTGATGGATGGAAGCGAACAGTTCGTTGATTGTAATGTCTGTGTTGGCAATGGCCGCGATCCGGTAAAGGATGGATTGCACCAATTCGCTTTGCTGCCGTTCGGCAATATCTGTTTGCAAAGCTCTGAACAGCCGGGCATTATCCAGAGCAATGGACAGGTGATGGGCCAGGGCTGTAACGGCGTCCAGATCGCCGGGGCTGATCGTTTTTCCAGCCAGATAGAGGACGCCCTGGATACGGCCGTCGCGGTACAGAGGCGCGATGATGACGGGAATATGCGGCAAAAATCGGGGCGCGGCGGGCCAAAGCTTAATCAAGGGGTTGAGACGGCCGTCAAACAGGAGCGACACAATATCTGCTTCGTAAATGGCACGGCCGTTTTCAATAACGGAGCGGGTGACAGGGATTTTGTTCAGAGGGAAACGCGCCCCTATCATGGGGCGTTTTGCCAGCAAGAATTCGACCCCACGCGGCGGCACAATGGACGCCACTTCCAGGAATGTTTCTGTTTCATCTACCCAGGAAATACTGCTGTACAGACCAAGTCGTTTGATTTGTTCACTGTATGCCTGGTAGACGGCCGTTTGCGAATGGGCCACCTTTTGGATGGCTACGGTAACGGCATGAAACATTTGCCAGAAATCTACGTCTTGTTTTTCAATATTGTTTATTGTTTGCAAATCAGGTACGCCAATCACTATATGTCTCCCCAAATAAGCCGCTTTTAGTTTACCACAATTTGCACGGCCGTCTGTGGTAATTAGTCATCGGGAATTGGGTAATTGGTAATTAACCGATTACTGTTTACCGATTACCGAATACGGTATAATCCCGCCCCTATGGGATTTGATTTTAAGTTTGAGATAGTAGCGAAAGACAGGGAGACGGCGGGGCGCAACGGCCGTTTCCCTACCCCGCATGGCATCATCCAGACCCCCGTTTTTGCGCCTGTGGGCACACAAGCCACCGTCAAGGCCATGACTCCGGCCAATTTACGGGGGGTTGGCGCTACCCTCGTTTTAGCCAACACTTATCACCTGTATCTGCGCCCCGGCGACGAACTGGTGCGGAAGTTAGGCGGGCTGCATCGATTTATGCAGTGGGACGGCCCCATTCTCACCGACAGCGGCGGCTTTCAGGTATTCAGCCTGAGCCAGACACGCCGCATTGATGCGGACGGTGTCACCTTCCAATCCCATCTGGATGGTTCCCGCCACCGCCTTACCCCGGAAAAGAGCATTGCTATTCAGGAAAATCTGGGGGCAGACATTATCATGGCTTTTGACGAGTGTCCCCCGTCGAACGAGTATGATTATGTCAAGGAATCTCTGGCGCGCACCCATCCCTGGCTGGAGCGGTGCGCTGCGGCGCAAACGCGGGACGATCAGGCGTTGTTCGGCATTGTACAGGGCGGCATCTTTCCCGACTTGCGGGCGGAGAGTGCGGCTTTTGTCACTGGGCTGGATTTGCCGGGATACGCTATTGGCGGGCTGGCGGTGGGCGAAACGAAAGCGGAGATGCTGGCCACACTGGATGTGACTGTGCCACTTTTGCCCAGAGAAAAACCGCGTTACTTGATGGGCGTGGGCGAACCGGAAGATTTGGTGAACGCGGTGCTGCGTGGTGTGGATATTTTTGACTGTGTTTCCCCCACGCGGCTGGCGCGGCATGGATCGGCTTATGTGTGGGGCGGCCGGTTTAATTTGCGTAATGCCCGTTTTACCAGAGATGCAGCGCCAATTGACGAGACGTGCGGCTGTTATACCTGCACCCATTTCAGCCGGGCGTATCTGCGCCATCTGGTGAAGGCCAATGAAATTTTGGGGCATATTTTGCTGACGATTCACAATATCTATTTTCTTATTCATCTGATGGAACAGATGCGGGAAGCGATTGGCCAGGGGCGGTTACGGCCGTTTGCCGACCATTTTTTAAGCGCGTATGAGGAGAGTTTATGAGCATTATCGAAGCTATCATCCTGGGCATGATTCAGGGAGCCACCGAATTTTTACCCATTTCCAGTTCCGGGCATCTGGTTTTGCTGCCGGAGATTTTTGGCTGGGGCGCGGCCGATTTAACGTTGATTGGCATTGTCCATTTGGGCACACTGGTAGCCATTTTGATTTATTTTTGGCGGGATTTGTGGCAGATTTTAACGGCCGTCCTGACAGGAATACGCCGCCGGGATTTGATGGGGACGACAGATGCCCGTATGGGGTGGTTAATTGTTATCGGTTCTATTCCGGCGGTGGTAGCCGGGCTGTTGTTGCAGGATTTTTTTGAGCGGGTGTTTGCCGCGCCACAAGCGGCAGCTTTCTTTTTGCTGGTTACGGCCGTGCTGCTGGTCATAGGCGAAAAGATGCTGTCTGGCGTTAAATCGGCTGGACAAATGAACTGGAAAGATGCCGGCATTATCGGCGTCTTTCAATCGCTGGCCTTATTTCCCGGACTGTCGCGCAGCGGCAGCACCATTGTGGGCGGATTGCTGCGCGGGCTGGACCGGCCGACGGCGACCCGGTTCAGCTTTTTGCTGGGGATCCCCGCTTTTTTGGGGGCCGGTTTGCTTTCCATTAAAGATATTGTGACGGCGCCGGTAATGCCCTATACGACGGCCGTGTATGTGGCTGGATTCTTGTCGGCAGCTGTTGTGGGGTATGTGTGCATCTATTTCCTGCTGCGCTGGGTACGGAGTCACAGCTTGTATATTTTTGCCGTTTATTGTGCATTGCTGGGCGGCGGTTATCTTCTCTATTCCTTTATTTTATGATCCGTTTGTGGCTGTTTCTCCTTTTGCTGTGGGTGACGGCCTGCCAGACAACGCCGCCCACACCGCCCCCATCACCCACGGCCGTACCCCTGCAAATTTTGCGCATAGGTGTCGCCACCAGCACCCTTCCGCTGGCGGACCTCATTGCCGAACCATACCAACGGGCTGCCAATAATGTGGCTGTGCAGTTTGTGCCGGGGAATACGGCCGTTCTCCTGGCCGATTTGGATGCGGGCAATCTGGATGGGGTGCTGTCTCCTTTTGTCCCGGATGGGAATGAACGTTGGTTTAATCCGGTAGCCCTGGATGGTTTGGTGTTGGTGGTGCATCCCGACAATCCGGTGGCTGGCTTATCATTGGCGGAGGTGCAGGCGGTGTTTAACGGCCGTCTCACCAACTGGTCTGCTTTGGGGGGCGCGGATCAACCCATTATCCTCATCGGCCGGGAAGAAGGTTCAGGTGTGGGCCAAATTTTTCAGGATCGGGTGATGGTGGAACAGCGCATCAACATCAATGCTCAGGTGTTGACAGGGGACGAGGCGCTGCGCACGGCCGTTGCTGCTAATCCGGCGGCAATTGGTTTCAGTATGATGGGGGTGGCGGATGGGGTGAGGGCGCTGGCTGTGGACGGCCGTTTGGCCACGCCGGAAACAGTACAAGACCAAAGCTATCCGCTGACCACGCCGATTTACTTCATCAACCAGACGGCTGGAGAACCGGCAGGTGTGCTGCGGGATTTTTTGGCCTGGTTACAATCGGCGACGGGGCAGGAGATTGTGGGGGTGAGATACGGCCGAGTGCGATAATGAGGACAGCGAATTGGGGAAGTAACGAATTTTGGTTAGACAGATACCCTGCTTCTGATTATAATTGATTTTGCAACTGAATTGTAAAAAGATGACCCGCTGGCAGCCAAAATTCCGGGTCTGAGCAAAGCCTGATCGCACTGGATCGGGCTTTTTTAATATGGGCAGTAATTGGGTAACTGGATAATTACTCAATTACCCAATTACCAAAGGAGCGATAAAATGAACAGCCAAACCTATATTGAACTGGATGATACCTACGGCGCGCGTACTTACAAGCCCCTGGATGTGGTGATTGACCGGGCAGAAGGGGTTTGGGTGTATGACGTGGACGGCCGTAAATATCTGGATTTTCTGGCGGCGTATTCGGCCGTTAATCAAGGACACTGCCATCCCCAAATTCAGGCAGTGGCCGTGGCCCAAATGCAGCGGGTGACGCTGACTTCCCGCGCTTTTCGCAATGATCAGATGGGGCCGTTTTTGCAGGAGATGTGCCAGTTGACGGGGTATGAGATGGCTTTACCCATGAATACGGGCGCGGAAGCGGTGGAAACGGCCGTCAAAGCTGCCCGTAAATGGGGGTATGAAGTCAAAGGTGTGCCGGACAATCAGGCAGAAATCATTGTGTGCGCGGGAAATTTTCACGGCCGTACCACCACCGTTATCAGCTTCTCCAGCGAAGAATCATACAAGCGTCATTTTGGCCCCTTCACTCCCGGTTTCAAAATCATCCCCTACGGCGATGCAGCGGCCCTGGAAGCGGCCATCACCCCCAACACCGTGGCCTTTCTGGTAGAGCCAATTCAGGGCGAAGGCGGCGTCATCATCCCCCCGGAAGGCTACCTCCAGGCCAGCTACGACATTTGCCAGGCCCACAACGTCCTCTTTATGGCGGATGAGATACAAACCGGGCTGGGCCGCACCGGCCGGCTGTTTGCCTGCCAGCATGAAAATGTGCGGCCTGACGTGACCATTATTGGCAAAGCGTTAAGCGGTGGTTTTTATCCCGTATCGGCCGTATTGGCGGATAAAGAAATCCTGGGACTGTTCCAGCCGGGCGATCATGGCAGCACCTTTGGCGGCAATCCCTTGGGGGCAGCCATTGGCCGGGCGGCTTTGCAAGTCCTGGTAGATGAAGGATTGGCGGCCCGTTCCCGTGAATTGGGGGCCTATTTCAAAGGGCGGCTGGAACGCATCGAGAGCGATCATATCAAAGAAATCAGAGGCAAAGGGTTGTTCATCGGAGTAGAATTGCATACCAATGCCCGTCGCTTTTGTGAAAATCTGCAAGAACGGGGTATCCTGTGCAAAGAAACACACGGTACAGTTATCCGCTTTGCCCCGCCGCTGGTCATCAAGAAGGAGGAGATTGACTGGGCATTACAGCACATCGAAGCGGTGTTGATGATGGATTAAAAATAGCCTATGGGTTTATTGGAAATTTTCCTGGTCGTCGCGCTGATCTTGGCGGCTAATTTAGTAGAACGGTCCCAAGACGATACGTTCATTAAGCTGTTTGACAGGTTTTTGCTGCTGTTGAATATCCCCTTGTTTGTGGCGGGCGTACTCCTGGTTTTTACTACACCCGACCAACTGACTGCCTTGGGTTTTGTGCCGGGAACACCTGAGTTTCCTTTTACCAATACGGTGGCGGTGGGGGTTGTTTTGCAGGCAATGGCTGTCTGGGGGGTGGTATTTAGTTTTCGATCTACCCGGCATAGCTTAGAAAAATTGATTCCGCTGAATCCTTATTCGCCGGTGCAAATGTTGGCGCTGGTGTTGAGCGGCTGGCTGATTGGTTTTGCGCTCTTGCCTTTGACACAGGGGCTGGAGGGATTGGCAGAAACGGCCGAACCTGTCTCTATTTCTGTTTTTGCGTTGCAGGAATTGGCTTTTTTCGCGCTGGCGCTGTTGGGGGTGGGCTTGTTTATCCGGCGCACACCGGCCCAGGTGAACGAGCGTTTGGGGTTGGGCAGGGTTCGGGTGCGTTGGCTGGTTACGGCCGTTGCCTGGATTCTTTTGCTCATTGTGGTTCAGGCAGCGGCCGGGGCTTTGTGGCGGGCGATCAATCCGGAACAGACGGCCGTCGTGGAATCCCTGACCAATCTTTTGTATGAGAACGTAGATTCCGTGTGGGGCTGGGTGATACTGGCCCTGGCGGCCGGCCTGGGCGAGGAAACCCTGTTTCGCGGCGCGCTGCAACCCGTTTTTGGTAAATGGGCTACGGCCCTGTTTTTTGCTCTGGTTCACGTCCAGTACGGACTCTTAACGCCAGCCACCCTGGCTTTATTCATTATCGGTCTCTCTTTGGGATTTATCAGGGAAAGATATAACACGACATTGGCCATCATCGTTCACGCCGGTTACAATTTAATCTTGGGCTTAGCTACGTATTATGCGGGGACGTTTTTTTGACCGCCCCCCGCCATTTTGCTATAATGCCGGTCCTTGTCGGGGCATGGCGCAGCTTGGTAGCGCGCTTCAATGGGGTTGAAGAGGTCGTGGGTTCGAATCCCGCTGCCCCGACCAGCAGGATGTAGACGCCACGTGAATTACGTGGCGTTTTTCATTTATAGCGTGATGCGTGATACGTAAAAAGGTCACGCATCACGCATCACGCACCACGCACCACGTATCACGCAAATTATGAACAACAAAACACCAAACACGCGCGCCAAAAAAATACTGAACATTGTTATTGCTTCGCTGCTGGTTGTGGGCGCGGCCCTGATTGCCATTTCCCTGACGGCCGAATTTCTGGGGCTGGATTTGACGCCGGGGTTTGGTGTGGTGCAGATGTTTCAACTGCTGCTGGGCATTAGCAGCATTACCCTGGCTGCTTTCCTCTGGATGCGGCGGAAGCGGGGAGACGCGCCTCGTTCCCTTCAGGCAGATGTAGGGGTGCGGCTGGCGGCCACGGGACTGGTATTTGCTTATGTGACTGGTTTTTCTGATTTA
>JAJRTP010000501.1 GCA_024278255.1 Chloroflexota bacterium
GGGCGGTGGAACTGTACGCGGCGGCGCAGCAAAGTCCGTACATTGCCCATTCGGCCTGGTTTGCGGATATTGCCGGGCGGCGGATAGAGGCCGCGGCCAACTCCCTGCCGCCGGAAGCGGCCGCGGCGGCGCGGCAACGGGGGCTGGCGCATGACCTGGAGGCGCTGGCGCCGGCTTTGCGGGTGGAGTTGGCGGAGCAGGATTGAAACTGTTGGGGAACTGGCAATACAAATTGGCTAACGGCCGTATCCCGCTATACGGCCGTACCCGCCACTTTTATGCTATGATAAACGCATGAACACATGCCCCGAATGCGATGCTCCCCTGGTATTCACGCCGGACGGCCGCGCCCGGCATTGTGAACAGTGCGGCTACAAGGAACTTGTGAAAAAGGAACGGCCGTCAGTAACGAAGCTGGCGGAGATGATTGCCTACGCCCGCCGCTACAAGGCTGACATTAAAGACAAGAGCAAAGCCAATATCAGCGCCGGTGTTTTGCTGGGGCTGGGACGCAACGCAGTCAAAGCGGGCGATAAGGACGAGGCGTTTTATTATCTGGAACGAACTTTGCGGGCTAATCCCGACAACGAGCAAGGCTCGCTGGCCTGGGTTTGGCTTAGTCAGGTGTATGACAAACCGGCGGAGAAACGCGCCTGTCTGGAACAGGCCATCGTCCTGCACCCGACGAACCCGCTGGCCCGGCGGGGTCTGGCGCTGCTGGACGGCCGTCTGCGCTCCGACGAGATTATTGACCCGAACAAAGTTAAGGGGGCTACGGCCGTTCCCGACCTACCTCGCGCCATCTCCCCGGAACAGTTTCAATGCCCTCGCTGCGCTGCCCGCATGAACTATACGCCAGACGGCCGCAGCCTGGCTTGTAATTTCTGCGGCTACACCCAATCCCTTGACGAGGCGGGCAACCGCGTCCAATCCGATTACGGCATTGGCGGCGCGGAACAGGATTTTATCGCCGCTCTGGCCACGGCGCGGGGCCACACCCAGCCTGTCGCCAGCCGCGCCTTCCAATGCGATAGCTGCGGCGTGGAATTTGTCCTGGGACCGGAAACCCTGTCCGTCACCTGCCCCTACTGCGACTCTGTTTACGTGACGGAAGCGGCGGAAACGCGGCAGATTCACCCGCCCCAGGCGCTCATCCCCTTTAACCTGACCGAAGATGACGGCCGTCGCGCCGTGTATGCCTGGCTGAAACAGCACAAGGTAGAACGCGCTCGCTTTTCTCCCTTTGTGGGCATCTATCTGCCATTATGGACGTTTGATATTGGCGGCAGCCTGAACTGGCGTGGCTACGTAGAGGAAAGCAGTGGGGAAGATATGTTTTTTGGCGGGCAGGGGCAAACGCAGCGGCAATCTATCAGTGGCAGCAAGGCGATTTTTTACGATGACGTGCTGGTTCCGGCGACCAAAAAGCTGCCCAAATTGCTACCCAAACTGCTGGATACGTTTGATTATGAGCAGCTTGTGGGGTATGACGGCCGTTACCTGGCGGACTGGCCGGCGGAACGGTACCAGCTAACCCTGGCCGACGCCTCGCTGCAAGCCAGAAAGCAAATCATCCAGCAAATGCGGCGTAATCCTGACCGCCTGACCAGCGGCCAACAAGTGCAAAACCTGACCATCAGTTCTGGCGATATGCTGGTGGAATCGTTCAAACTGCTGCTCGTGCCGGTATGGATCGTGCATTATAAGGTAGAGGACACGATTTACCATGCGCTGATTAACGGGCAGACGGGCCAGATTATCGGCACTCGCCCGCGCAACGTTTTGGGGCGGTTGATGTCCTGGGTGAAAGGGGATTAGTTTTTAGTTTTCAGTTTTCAGTTTTCAGTGGGCAGTAGCCGCGGTTTCTTACCGCGTATGCTGAATGCGCCCTTAGTGTCAGTTGGTGCAAATCCCTTTTTCGGCTAAAATGTTTCGCTGGTTTACCTTTATAGGAGTACAACAGATTTGGGAAGAAACAGATATTCATCATCAAGCTAATCAGTTCTTTTCTCCATCTGCTGTCATCTCAATTTTATGAGTGATCAGACACCGGTCATCAGTTTTCAGAATGTGAGCAAGCGGTTTACCTTTACAAAAGATAAACCGTCTTCTGTTTTGGAAATTTTTACTTCTGCTTTTTCCCGCCGCTCCCGCCCCAAAACAGAGGATGATAATTTGTGGGCTGTTAAGGATATCAGTTTTGATGTACTGCCGGGGCAGGCGTTTGGCATTGTGGGACGCAATGGCAGCGGCAAGAGTACTGTTCTGAAGCTGGTGACGCGCATCCTCAAACCGACAGACGGCCGTATTATTGTCAACGGCCGTGTCAGCGCCTTACTGGAACTGGGAGCCGGGTTTCACCAGGATTTAACCGGCCGGGAAAACGTCTATCTCAACGCCTCTTTGCTCGGTTTAAGTCCGGCTGAAACGGACGACCGCTTTGATGACATTCTAGCCTTCTCCGAACTGGGCGAATTTATAGATATGCCGGTCAAGCATTACTCCTCCGGCATGTACATGCGCCTCGGTTTCAGTGTGGCTATCAACATGGACCCGGACATTCTGATTGTGGATGAAATTCTGGCTGTAGGCGATCAGCCGTTCCAGACCAAATGTATTGACGCTATTCTGGATATGAAGCGGCGCGGCGTGACGATTGTTTTTGTCAGCCACGATATTCGCCTGATGCGGCAGTTATGCACCCACATGTTGTGGATGGACAAGGGCGTTACCCAGGCGCAAGGCACAGTGGAAGATGTAGCCCAGCGGTATATCGAATACTCTAACATGCGGGAAGGGCAGCAGCTTCTTTCCCCGGAGTTTGCCCGTTGGGGAACCGGCGAAATTGAGATTACCGGGGTCACTTTGCTGAATGCGGCCGGCACGCCGGAAAATACGTACAAAACGGGAGAGCCTATGACGATTGAGATGCAGTATTTTGCCCATAAACCGATTCCCAACCCGGAGTTTGGCCTGGCTATTTTCCGGCAGGATGGCGTGCATATTAACGGCCCCAATACGCGCCTGGCCGGTGTGGATTTGGGCATGGTAGACGGCCCTGGTGTGGTGCGGTATGAAATTGAGGAACTGCCCCTGTTACCTTCTCGTTATTCTCTGACGGTGGCGGTGCATGACGGCCGTTTTCCTCACTGCTACGATTACCACAAAGAAGCCTACAACTTCCGCATCATCCCCGGCGGCACGGCCGAGCAAGACGGTCTGTTCGTGTTACCGGCTCATTGGACATGGGAAACATCTGATCCCTCAACTACCCCAGACGCCATCACATCTTTGGAAGCCCCGCGCCAAACCGCTTAAGTTGACCCTTCCCTGTCATGTCAGCATCTCCCGCCTTGTCTTCGATAGAATCCAGATGGCTGCTGTTGCTGCCCATAGGCGTTTATCTTTTCCTGGCTGTTCTGTACATGTTTGCCATCCCGCCAGGCGAATCACCCGATGAACCGGGACACATGGTCTGCGTGGAGCAAGTAGCCCGGTTTCACCGCCTGCCTTTGCGGGAACCTGTACCGGAAGGAGATGCCTGGTGGTCGCGGGGCCGGATTATTGCCGGACACATGTGTTATCATATGCCCCTTTATTATCTGGCTGCCGGCTCTCTACTGGAAGGGGCTGCACGATTGAC
>JAJRTP010000502.1 GCA_024278255.1 Chloroflexota bacterium
CACAGCTACCAGTAACGCCTCAAAATGATCTTGAGGAATTTCTATATCATCTTCCTCCAATGCCTCGATATAGAGTTCGATAGCTTCCTGAATATTGACAATGGCCTCTTCTTTCGTCTTTCCCTGACTGATGCAGCCGAGCAAACTGGGACATTCTGCCACCCAAAAACCATCTTCTCCAGGATAAACAAGGACTTGTCTCATAGCCAAACCTCCATCCTCTGCGTCGATTGCACCGTCACATTAACGTGGGAGGTCACGCTCACTTTAGTTTCCGCGGGAATACTAATGTCCGTCAAATTAACATTCATGGCAAAACCTCCGATTCGATTAAGCCAACTCCAAATACAACAACCGCTTGAATCCGGCTTGTTCAAAATGCTTATCGGCCGTCAACAAACCGCGTTCCGGTACCTATAAAACAACTGGTTTTACGACTTGTCAACGCCATATAGATAATGATCATGCTGTTCAGCCAAATCATCTACGCCTAAATCCTGCGCCATATCAGCCAGCGTGGTAAACAATCTTCTGTCTTCAACAATGACTTTAACCGCCTCGCCCTTCTCAGGCAAGGTGCAGGCGGCTTTCCAGTGTAAATCATTGTTTGGGGTGGTATTTGCTCATAACATCACCTTTACCGTCGTAACCGCGAATTTATTCGCTAAAGCAAATGAAACACATCCGAATCATTCTGTCACTAATTCTACCATTGTACGCAAGGTCTCTACATCATACACCATCATGTTCATGGTGGTGACGGGGGAATCGCGCCAGAGGGAGAGTCGTTCCCTGATGCGCTCGCGGGGGCCGACGAGGGCGATGTCGTCAATCAACCCGGCGGGGACTTTCATCATGGCCTCCCCTTTGTTGCCGGACAGGTACAAATCCTGAATTTCAGCCGCTTCCGCCGCATAACCGTAGCGGGCGGCCAGATCGGCGTAGAAGTTTTTGCCTTTGGCCCCCATGCCGCCAATGTACAGAGCCAGCATGGGGCGCAGCATGTTGTAGCAGATGTCCAGATTGTCATTGATGACGACGGAGACGCTGGGAGCGATGTCAAAATCGGCCAGACTTTTGCCGCTGCCCGCTTTGGCGAAACCGGCTTCGATGTGGGGCTTGTAGATTTCGTCGTATTTTTGGGGCGAGAAGAAGATGGGCAGCCAGCCGTCGGCGATTTCGGCCGTTAACTGCACGTTTTTGGGGCCGATGGCAGCCAGATAGATGGGAATGTCAGGAGCAGCTTCCAGAGTGCTTTTGAGTGGTTTGCCCAGACCGGTGGCATCGTCGCCATGATAAGGTATCTGGTAGATTTTGCCGTCGTAGGTAAGGCGGTCTTCGCGGGCGAAAATCTGACGGACGATGTTGACGTATTCACGGGTGCGGGTGAGGGGGCGTTTATAGCTGACGCCATGCCAACCCTCGACAACCTGCGGGCCGGAGAGACCCAGGCCCATGAGGAAACGGCCGTCCGATAACTGGTTCAAGGTCATCGCCGTCATGGCCGCGTTAGCTGGCGTGCGCCCCGGCATTTGCATGATAGCCGTACCCAGCTTGATATTTTGCGTTTGCGCACCCAGCCAGGCCAGCGGCGTAATGGCGTCAGAGCCATACGCTTCGGCCGTCCACACGGCGTAAACGCCCAAACGATCCGCTTCCTGCACCAATTCTACGGGCAGTTCAATGCGCCGCCCGGCATACCCTAACATCAATCCTAGTCGCATGAGTTTAGTCCTGTAGTCTTGTAGTCGGATAGTCTTGTAGTCGGATAGTCTTGTAGTCGGGTAGTCTTGTAGTCGGGTAGTCGCTCCGACTATTCGACTATTTGACTACCCGACTACCCGACGAATTAAAAAAGCCCCGCCAACCGGCGGAGCTTCTGTGCCCTCACGGAGATTCGAACTCCGGTCTTAAGCTTGAAAGGCTTACGTCCTAGTCCCCTAGACGATGAGGGCAACAAGCAAAATTTTATCATTCACCGGCAGATGGGTCAAGCTGTTTTTTCTGGACGTTACCTGAAACGGCCGGGTGCGGCACTGTACGCGGTGTGTAATATGATAACGAACCGTCAAACACAGCTCGACCTGTCCGCCATTTAACCCACAAGGTAATGATACCGCTGGCCAGCATCAAAGCGATCATCGCCATCATCCCTGTGCCCAGCCCAACAGGATAACCTGTCCAAAAAGCCGGGCCATAATGGCTCAGATGGACAATGGAAACGGCCGTATCTGAGACACCGACCGCAGGATAGCCGAAAATATTCAGTTGAACAAGATTCCAACCCAAAGCTAAGCCGATGGTCATACCCAATCTCTGGGTGATGAGAAACGGCAAAGCCAACAGCAAGCTGGCCCGCACCAGATTAGAAACAAAAGTGATATTTACAGTTAAAGCCCGGTTAATAATGAATACGAAATAAACAATACACGCCAGTAAAGCAGCCACAACAGCCGCCCGGGCATTCAACCGGTTCAGGTAAAGGAACCCTTCCGCGGTATTGCGCAAAGTGTAGCTCCATATCCACAGGCTGCGGTAAACAGAAGCGGCCGTTAAACTGAGTAGCGCCACTACCATGCCCGATGCTACTTCCTGCGTGCTGGGCAGTACAAAGGATTCGTCCACTTTCACCCAGCCCAGCAAATGCTGCACCAGAAAAATACCGACAATTAGCAAGCCGCCTAAAAATACGCCGAAGCCAAAATCGTACCACCATTCTTTGTCCTTCAGATTTAGCCCGTAATCGGAAAAGTGACGTTTATCCACATAACGAGCCATCAAATAAACGGCAATCAACAATGTAACCAGCCGCGTCCAGACAGAAGGTTTCCACAATGCTTCCCTGGTAATGGCTTGTCCTTGAATGAGTAAAACACCGATTTGAACAAGAGCCAGCATCCCGCCCCAAACAGCTAACTGGACCAAAAGACGCCACAACGTTCTCAGTCGATTCTGTTCCTCGTTCCAGAAGTATTTTTTCATCAGGCAAAACCTCGCAATTACGTGTATTATTCCAGACAAAAAACAACAGGCAATTATTTATGCAGATTCGGGATTTTACAACATCTGATGTGGATGCGCTGGTAAAAATCTATAACAGCCTATACCCAAAGACCCCGTACACGGCCGTATCCTTCCGCCAGCAGTTGGAGCGGGCCATTTATCTTCGGGTGATGGCCGTACGCAACGAGGTTGTGGGCTATACGGCCGTCTGGCCCATCCCCGGTCTGCCCGAAATTGTGGAGATTGACGGTTTCATTGCCTCTCCATGGCAGCGGCAGGGATTGGGCAGCCGGTTATTGCAGCAACTGGTTCAGGATTTTCACGGCCGTGCCCCCGTGCAGCTTTCCTGGCAGACGCCTGCGCTGGAGATACCGGGCGCCCGATTCCTGCAAAAACGCGGTTTTTCTCTGGAACATGAGGAATGGCTAATGGAATTGACGAGCTGGCGCGGGCTGCCCCCGGCGGCCATGCCTCTGCAAACGTTTGACCGGACGACGGCCGTCGCCCAATTCCTCCGCCTCTACGACGCCAGCTTCGGCCAAACTCCCTGGTACCAGCCCTTCACCCCCCAGGAAGTCGCCGCCGACTTGAGTGATCCCCAACACCTCTACTTCCTGATGCTGCATGATGCACCTGTTGGGTTTGCCTGGGTACGGCCGTCCGGCAAAGGCGCAGTGGAAATTGAACCGATGGGGATTGCGCGGGAATGGCAGGGGCGGGGATACGGCCGTCACCTCCTCCTCTCCGTGCTGCAACATTTAGGCTGGCAAAACATCCATACTGTCCGCATCGGCGTTTGGGCGCAAAATACGGCTGCTGTGCATTTGTATCAAAAGATGGGTTTCCGGCGGGTGGGATCGGTGTTTTATTTGGGGAGGGAGATGAGATGAGAAAGGATACGGCCGTATCAATACCAGCGGTTCGCCTGTTCGATCAAGCCGCTTGTAACAATGATTGTTCTGCCTCCTCCGGCAACTCCACAAAAACAAACCACGCCGCAGGATACAAATAATCTTCGCCACTCTCGTCAATAATTCGCAAATCCCCGTCAAGCGCCGCGTCTTCATCCGGCAGCGCCTTATATATTTTGTGCAACTCCAGAGAAGCAGGATATTCCGAATTATTGACGCACATAACAAATAGCGGCGTTTCTAAATTTTCTCTTTTCATAATTTTAGTCCAGATATCTTTTACGCTTGATTTCTTTACGGCCTACACCGTGCGCCTCATACCAGTGCAATTCTGTCAGACGCACTCTACCGCTTGGCAAACTTACATAAGCGATCCCTTTCAATTTTCTCCATCGCCCCCGACCATACTGCTTGCGTAACCTGGTTAAATCACGAATACTACTGCCCGTGGCAATCAATTCAATTTCTCTAATCTCTCCGACAATCTCGAAAGACATACTTCATTGTAATCAAATTGCTTAATACTGTCTATTTAATTCTCAACCTTCGGCAACTCCGGCGGCAAACCAAACAACTCCCGCTCTTCCAGCGTCATTTGCCGGATGAGGCAGCAGGCTTTGGCGTAATCAACCAATGCCTGTGTAGATTGCCAGGCCGGTACGATGTATACATTGCCGTAAAAATCATCGCTGACGGCGATAAAATCACCATCCGGCGACCAGCTTGGGCTGAGAGAAAAACCGCGATAACCCACGCTGATCAACTCCCGGCCATTACCGGCATCCCACACCTTGAGTTCACCTACTTCTCCCCCCGTCACAATACGGCTGCCATCCGGCGACCATTCAATATACGGCCCGACATTACTCGTGGGGGCGGCAAAGGTGAGTAATTCCTCGCCTGTGGCCGCATCCCAGATGCGACCCAGACCATCCAGACTGAAAGTGACTAGGCGCGCCCCATCGGGCGACCAGGCAACGGCCGTCACCCCATAAGCAAAATCCTCCGGGAAAAGATCAAATAACGCCTCGCCGGTAGCTGCATCCCAAACTTTGGCGCTGCCAAACTCGCTGTCCTTGTCGGCCGTCACAATACGCGACCCGTCAGGCGACCAGGCCGCCGAATAGGGAATATGCTCCTGGAAGACGAGCAGTTCCTCACCGCTGTCGGCATCCCATACCCTGGCTACGCCGTCCATATTGGCCGCTGTGAGAATGCGACGGCCGTCAGGCGACCAGGCCGCCACGATATTATTACCCACCGACGCTTCACTATCTATCGCTTCATCCACTGCCAACCGGAGAATCTCTTCCCCGGTAACAGCGTCCCGCACCCTGGCCGTACCGTCACTGCCAGAGGTGAGAATGGTTTTGCCGTCGGGCGACCAATCCACAGATTGTACCGCCTCGCTGATACTGCTTGTCGCCTCCGAATTGAAGGCGGTACTTAACAACTCCACACCAGTAACCGCATCCCACACCTTGAACGTGCCATCCACATAACCGCGAGCCACTTTGTCACCCGCTGGCGACCAGGCCATTTGACTCCCCCAACCGCCATAAGGATTTTCCGGGCAGTCAGGCAAACAGCCCATCCCCGGCAGCGTATCACTGACATCCCACACCTTAACCCGGCCATTGGGATCAGCGGTCAGAATACGTTCCCCGTCGGGGAACCAGCGGAAATCATTGATGGCCGCCGTGCTGGCCCGGATGGTGAGCAACTTTGCGCCTGATTCTGCATCCCAGATAATCACCTCACCCGGCTGCCCGTTGGTCAAAATACGGCCGCCATCGGGCGACCAGCGGCCGATAAAGCCAGCCACCCCCGGCATCGTTTGCAGCAACTCCCCGGTTGCCACGTCCCATATCTTGGCTGACCCGTCTTCCTCGCCTACGGTGAGGAGACGATCCCCGGCAGGCGACCATTCAGGCAGATAAAACCCTGTATGCCCTGCGAAGCTGACTATCTGCTCGCCAGTATACCCATCCCATATCCAACCGGGGCCGCCAGCCTGATGCGCACCGGCAATCAACGCGCCATCGGGGGAAAAATTGCCCACAATCTGCTGGCGCAGACCGATCATGCCTTCATAACCGGGCAGCGTGAAAAGTTCTTCACCGGTTGTCCCGTCCCAAACGATACCCAAAGAGGTCAGGATGCGATCCCCATCCGGCGACCACCCGGCGAATTTGTGTAAACCGGTGCTGCCCGGCAGGGTGAACAGTTCCTCGCCGCTGCTGGCATCCCAGGCCACAATGGAATCCTGCTCAAAGCTGTAGGTGGAAAGAATGCGGCTGCCATCAGGAGACCAATAGGTGTAAACGCCGCCGTGCGCAGGAAATGTTTGCAGCAAAGCGCCGCTTACCGCGTCCCATAGTTCGCTGGTCAACCCCCAACCGCTGGTCACAATCCGGTCGCCGGATGGCGAGTAGTTTACGCGCATGGCTGTTCCCGCCTGCGAATCCAGGTTATAAATTCTTTCTCCGGTAAGAATGTCCCAAACCTTGCCCTGGCCATCAAACCCGCCCGTCACTACCTGCGTCCCGTCAGGCGAGAGATCGAGGAAACGCACGTGGCCGCCGTGATCGAGTTGGCGGAGGATTCTGTGGTTCAGGACGGCCTGACTCAAGGCGCGTTCTGTCTGCCAGGCGTAAGGATAGTTTTCCAGCCCTTCCAGCGCCAACAGGACGGCCAGTTCCGGCTGGCTGCCGCTCATCTGCCTTTCGGCCTGCCCGGCCAGACCGATGCTGGCCTGGTGTAAGGCTTCCTGCCTTTCGGCTACGGCCACGGCTTCGGCGGTGGCCCGCACGTTGGTTTCCGCCTGGGCAGTGGCTTCGGCGGCCACGGCGTTGTCCCGTTCTTCATCGGCGCGTTGGCCTGCGGCTACGGCCGTTGCTTCCGCTGCCTGAGCCATATCCCGTTCTTCATCCGCACGCTGCCCTTCAACCTCGGCCAGGGCTTGCTGTTCTTCGGCAATCGCCTGAGCGGTAGCCCGCTGGTTGGCATTCTCTTGCGCCGCCTGCCCCCGATTCACGGCAACGCCGGCAGCGCCAATTGCCAGCAGCAGTATAAGAGCCAATCCTACGGCTAACCGGCGCAAGCGTTGGGCAGAACGGCTTTGCTCTTCCGCTCGTTGGCTCTGCTCTGCCGCCAACTTCTGCGCCGTTTCCAGTTCCCGCTGCTGCCGTTCTTCTTCCGCCGCCCGCCGCTCCTGTCGTCCGGCAGAACTGGCGGCCAGAAATGCCTGTTCGTCAGCGGTCAGGGCGATGTTGGCCGTTTCTGCCCAACCTTCAAACTGATCCAGCCGGGAACCGCGCAGCAAAAAGCCAGGGTCACGGTTAGCGCTCAGCCATTCGGCCGTGGCTGCGGCCAAAATGCGCTGCAAACGCACGTCCGCCCGGCTCTCATCCAGCCACAAACGCAGCCGCTCCCATTCCCGCAGGAGGGCTTCGTGAGCTACTTCCACGGTGGGTTCGCGGGTGGCAGGGTCGTGATCAAAGGTGAGGAGACGGTGACGGCCGTATTCGGTAATCAGTAGTCGGTAATCGGTGGTCGGTAATCGGTGGTCGGTGGCTAACGCTTCTAATTCTGACAGGCGCACGCGGCGGCGTGTGTCTTCCACGCCTTCGCCCAGAGTGACGAGGCGCAGGAACAGTTGGCGGCTGGCCTCCTGGCCGGATGCGTCTAGGCCGTCGTAAATCTCGTCGGCGCGGCGGGCCAGTGCGCCGGTCACGCCGCCGGATTCGTCGTAAGCGGCCAATGTCAGCATACGGCCGTCGCGTCGTTCAAACAGTTCCGTCAAAGCATATTGCAGCAAAGGCAGCGTGCCCGGCTGGTCGCCCACGTCCCGGATAATAGTAGCGGCCAAACCCGGCTCCAGGGCTACGCCGATTTGTTCTGCCGGCTGGCTGATGGCCTGCTCCAGTTCGTCCGGCGTCATGGGCAGGACGGAGACAGTGCGCTGGCGCAGCAGGTCGCCGAAATCTACATATTGCAAGGGGCGGTCGTAAAAATCGGCCCGCAGGGTGATGATTACCCGGACCCGGCTGCGCTCGTCGAGTACGGCCGTGACCAGACTGTTCAAAAATTGCTCCCGGATAGCTTCGTCTTCTACCAACGTAAACAATTCCTCAAACTGATCCACCACCAGCACCAGTTCCGTCTCCCCATCATCCGGCAGGATGCGATTGATGGCCCGCAGCAGGCCGCGATCCCCCTCCTGCAATTGATTCAGCAAACTCTCCGGCGGGTTGACGGCGACACGCAGCAGGGCGGATTCCACTTCTTCCCAGGGATGAGCGCCGGGGGCAAAGTCCACCACAAACCAGTTTTCGGAACCGGGCAGGCCGCCGCGGCGCAGGGCGGGGACGAGGCCGGCTTTGACCACGGAGGATTTGCCGCCGCCGCTGGGGCCGACGACGGCTAAAAAGCGTTCCAGATCGGACGTGTCGGACAGGCGGGTGAAGAGTTCCTGGATGAGAGCGTTACGGCCGTAAAAATTATCTGCATCCGTCTCCGTAAAAGCACGCAGCCCCTTGTAAGGGTTTTCCAAAGCGGCCAATTCCTCTGCGCTCAAAATGATGGCTGCCTCATCGAGAGAAGAGGTGACGCCGCCGGCCTGGGGCAGCGCCATCTGAAAGGCGGCCAGCATCGCCGGTACATCGGGGAATCTGTCGGCCGGATTTTTGGCGGTAGCCTGCCATATCACCTCATCCAGCGCTGCCGGTAATGCCGGATTGTCTGTCTGTACCGAGGGCAGAGCGTCGTTGAGATGCTGTTGGATGTAAGCGACGGGGGTGGGGCCGGGGAAGGGTTTGTGGCCGGTGAGCATCTCGTAGAGCAAGATGCCCAGGCAGTAAATATCGCTCGGCGGCTTCACCGGTTCCGACAGGATTTGTTCCGGTGAAATGTAGGCGGGCGAGCCGATGAGCGCCTGGTCGTTGTGCAAAGTTTGCCCATTCACCTGCTCCAGATTTTTGGCAATACCGAAGTCGGCCAGGTAGGCATTCTGGTCTTCATCGAGGAGAATATTGGCCGGTTTGATGTCCCGATGTACCACGCCGTGCCGGTGCGCCGCATCCAAAGCCAGCCCAATCTGCTGCGTCGTGCGGGCCACCTGATCCAGGGGCACCGCGCCTTGTTGAATCGTGTCCTCCAGGCTGCCGCCGCGCAGGAGACGCATGATCAGGTAAGCGGCGCTGGGCTGCCGCCAATAATCGTACAGCGGCACGATGTGGGGGTGTTCCAGATGGGCAATGATTTGGGCTTCGGCTTCAAAGCGGCGGATAAATTCGGGGTGATTGGCGTAGCGGGGCAGGATAATCTTAACGGCCACGTCCCGCTCAACAGAAGGCTGCACGGCCCGGTAGACGACGCCAAAGCCGCCGCTGCCAATCATTTCGCCCAATTGGAACCCTTTGACGGCCCGGCCGCTCAAATCCTCCAGACCAATTTCACCGGGCAGAGGGGCGGGAGTAGGCAAGGGGGAAGGGTCTTTTTCGGCGCGGGCCAGGCGGATGAAGGCGTACTGCTCTGCGTCGGGGACGGTGAGGGCGACGGCTAACAGTTCGGCCATTTGAGTAGACGGCCGTAACGTATTGGCTTCAATGCGGCGGACGGTGATGGCGGCGCAGCCGACCCGGCCGGCTAACTCCACCTGGGTCAGGCCCAGCAGGTTGCGCCGTTCTTTCACGACCTGACCAAAGGTAATCTCGTCGTTCATGGCTGTATTCCTTTTTGGGGTGGGGTGATGGCAGCAGCGAGTATAGATGAAACTGTCGGGTTGTTGATCACATTGTAAGGGAATGGGGGCAGCAAAAGCAAGGGAAAAACGAGTTTGGTATCAATTTTGTATCGGTAGAAGACGGCCGTTGCTGCTCCGGGGAAAAATATGTTTAAAGAAGGGGCCGGTATTGAATACCGTTTCTATCACGGCCGTCCACCCCCAAAGCTCCCGCGTGACGTAATGTATACGTCATGCGCTGCGCCAGGTTGGGGCGGATGTGGAGGGCGGCGGCTAACTGTTTGTTCGTAAACGGCCGTACCAAATCCCCCGGCAGCAATCTGAGAAAATCAACCGGAGCGGCAAACGTCTCCAGGCGCACCACCTCCAGCAGTAGCCGGTCATGAACACTCCACCGCTTACGCCGCCAACTGCCACGGCCGTCGTCCCGCAAAATCTCTTCTTGCTGCGTCAGTAATACGCCAATCGTCAGGTGGGGATGGGCCAGCAGATGGGGGATGTAAACCAGTTCCCGGAACACGTCCGCTATCTGGCCGCGTTTGGGGGATTTACGACGGCTGACTGGTTCGCCCACGGCCGTTTGCCGCACAATCCACTTCTCCGCCGCCACCGGGTAGAGCAGGAGCAGTTCGTGATTTTCCAGCAGGCGGGGCAGCTGGCGCTTCATCGCTCCAAAGTTCCCCGTCTGAATTTCAATTAATTGCTCGCCGCGTACAATGTCAATGACAAAGCCATCCACCGCCACTTCAAATTGATCCCCGGCACGACCGTACCACGCCTTGATCCCCGCGTGCAGCGACTTTTCCGCTAATGTGCCAATCCCATTTGCCATCACTCGCCCAATTTGTACAAGTCCCAATCGTCCATAAACCAGCCGTTATTCTGGATAGCCCAACGGCCGCGCATCGCTGCTCCTACGCGCACATTTTCTGTCTGATTGAGGGTAAACGCATAACGAAACTGGTTCTTCTGGCCGAAGGTAGGCAGCAACCAGCCTGTGTTCCGGCTGCCGGCTATCAATTTCACCTCGCCGGACAGCGGGTCGGGCGCCCATATCTTCTCGCCATTGTTGTACCCGACGACTAAATCAGGAAAGACGTTGATTTCCAGCACGTAGGTTCCCGGTTCCAGCAGGAGATTGGTGGTCAGTTCAAAATGGATGGCGCCGTACCCTTTGAATACTTTGACTGTTTGATTGCCATCCCAGATGAATAACGGCCGTTCCGCCGGCGGCAAATAAGGGGAAGCCAACACCCGCACTTCCGGGCGCACCCATTCATTCCAGGGGTCGGGATCCAAATTATTATCCTCTCGGTTATACCAAAACTGCCATTGTTCCGGTATTTGCAATTCAGAAACGCCGCCGGGATGATACCAGCCGGCTTCAAAAGAAGGGTTGGGCAGCAAATTGGGGCCGCGCGGCGGGGTTTGGATTAGGGGGAGGTAGACGGCGTTGTTTTGGGAGTGGGCGGGACGGCCGTAAAAGAAGAGGGGGAAGAGGGTTACGGCCGTGATGCCCAGCCACACAAGCCAATACCGTTGTCGTTTCATCATTTATCTCCGCTGCGATTATTCAAACATTCCCACCATTGTACCCGAAATAATTTCTGCTTGACCAAATGCCTGAATCCTGATAATCTGTTAACATAAATTGTCATAAAGTCAACAACGAGAATTTGAGCAGGAGGTACGCTCATGAGTGAGGAGAATACGCCCCAATACCCGGAAGAAACGCCGGTTGCCGCCCAGGTACTCGACCAAATCCACGAGGAAGAAGCGGCCAAAAGCAAAGCGCAGGCGCGCCGCCAATATATCAACTTCGGTATTTTAGCCGTTATTCTACTGGGAATTGTCCTGGTTGTGGCTGTCGCCGCCCCGGTCATCACGCCCCGGTTGGTCAGTGCCATCATGGGCGATAATCTCGTCAAAACCGCCGTGATACGCGAAGCGGTGAACGAAATTCAGGAAACACAGCCGGAAGAAGCGCCGGTTACGGAAGACGCCTACCCACCGCCGGAAGCAGGCAGCGGCGGACAGGAAGAGGCCCCGGCTGAAGAAAATGTTACCCAACCGGAGACTGCTGCGCCCACGGCCGTAACCCATCAAGTTCAGGCCGGCGAAACCCTCTACGCCATCTCCCGCCAATACAACCTCACCATAGAAGACCTGATCCGGGCCAACAACATCACCACACCCAACAGCATCCCCGTGGGCACAGTACTCGTCATCCCCCAACCCGAACAATAAACGTGACAACAAATTGGTTCATTCTCCAAGAATGAACCAATTTAGTTCCCCTACTTCCGCCTGCGCCCCTTCTTCGGCTTGATGCCGCCGCGATAACTGGGCACTTCCAGTAAAAAGAAAGTGCAGCGGCTGCCATCCAGCATCCGGGTAGCCAGGCGGGGGTCCAGTTCGTCAATCGGTGTGGCCGTGGTAATGACAGTGGGCAGGCGGGCATTATAGCGATAATTGAACAACTGGTACAATTTCTCCCGCGCCCAGGCGGTGGCGCTTTCCGTCCCTAAATCGTCCAGAACCAACAGCGACGCCTTTTTAATTTCATCGAACAACTTGTCATAACGCACACCGCTGGCCGGATTAAACGTGCCGCGCAAATGATCCAGCAAATCCGGTACGACGACAAACAAGACCGGATCCCCTTGATTGACTACGTAGTTGGCAATAGCGGCCGCCAGATGGGTCTTGCCATTGCCATAACCCAGACTGTTGAAGACCAGCCAATCCTGGGGGTCTTCGGCAAATTCGCGGGCGGTCTGCCAGGCGCGCTGCAAATTATCCGATTGGCCGCGGGGCAGTTCCCGTTCCCGTAAATCGAAGTTGTCAAAGGTTTTGTCGCTGTGCAGGCTCAGCGTAGACAGTTCCGACTGCTCCGAATCCACCCCGGCGCGGCGGAAATCGGGGGCGGCGATGTGGATGATTTGTACCAGGCTGGGGTCTACCATGCGGGAGCGGATGCGTATTTCGATGCTTTCCAGTTCCAGATTGGTGGTGATGACGGTGGGGAGACGGCCGTTATACCTATAGTTAAATATCTGATACAACTTCTCCTGCGCCCAATCACTGTTACTTTGCGTCCCCAAATCATCCAGAATGAGCAGCGGGGCATTGCGCACCTGCTCAAACCGCTCATCGTAACTGGTCACGGCATTGGGACTATACGCCGCCCGCAGATGATCCAGCAAATCAGGCGTGTTGACAAAGAGTACCGGATGCCCTGCGTCCAGGCGGTAGTTGGCAATGGCCGCCGCCAGATGAGTCTTGCCACAACCGTAGCCACCCTTCAGCAGCAGCCACCCTGTCGGTTCCTGGGCAAAGGCCAAGGTCCGTTCGTAGGCCATTTTCAGATTAAGCTGTTTTTGCGGCGGCAGGCCGTGTCCCTCAGACAGGAAGGCGTCAAAAGTGCAATCTTTCAGCGCGCCCAACTGGCTCAGTTTGTGCAGCTTGTCCAAACGGGCCATCTCCTGGTCGGCGGCACGGCAGGTGCAGGGCACAGCCCGGCCAAATCCCGGATTTCCCGGCGGCACGTCGGGAATGACGTAGCCCAAACCCTGGCAGTGCGGGCAGTCCGGTTTTCCCAGTCCGGTCGCCCTGGCCGAATCTTCGGTCAGGGGGTTATCGCTTGATGATGTCTTTATACTCTTCAGGGATTTGTTGGCGTACACCTTTTTGAGTATCTCGGCGGTCGATTCCATCTTGTTTTCCTTCCTGATGCCAGCGTTCCAGGATGCCCAGAACGTAGCGCCATTTTCGGACGTTGTTTTCCACGGCTATTTGTATCGCTTCTTCAATCCAGCGGGGCGGGTAGGTTTGCTCGGCGTCACGTAGTTCGTCGGCAACAAGGGGCGTGAGCGGGCCGATATTTTGCTCGTAGAGGATGAAGATGTTGGGCCGTTCTACCAGCAGGGTGATGGGTTCGTCTTCGTCCGGGTTGGGTCGCCATTCGCCGCGGGTGATGCCGTCTACGGCCGTGCGCCCCTTTTGCGTATTCAGAAAATACAAATCCATCTTCCCGTCCGCGCTTTCAATGTTCACGTGCAAAAAAGTGCCCCGCGCCACCGCCCGCTCCAGGCCATCCAGCAAATTGTCTGTAGCAATCTCCGTCGTCGGCCCCAAACCCTTCACAAACTCCGGGTCGTTGAGGAAATCCACCAGACGCAGATAACGTACCTTGCCCTCCTTCTGCCCCAACGCCCAAAAAGCGTACAACGTCACCTTCAGTTCCGCCAGATTGTCAATAATCGGCAGCAGGTCGCTGAAGAACAGATTGGGTACGACAGTCAGGCGAAGTTTGCCATCGGGAAAGCCGGGAAAACCTTTCATGAGTATTGCGTATTGCGTATTGCGTATCCTGGGATGTTACGCAATACGCAATACGTTATAAGTTGATCTCTTGTCGTTGTAAATTTCTGAACGTAGCTAGTTTGCTGTGCCAGTATAAATCAATGGCGCCGGTGGGGCCGTTGCGGTGTTTGGCGATGTTGAGTTCGGCGATGTTGGGCCGTTCGGTGGTTTCGGGGTTGTAGTATTCGTCCCGATAGATGAACATGACGATGTCGGCGTCCTGCTCGATGGAGTTATGGACAATAATGTCGTTGGCTACAAAATTGTGTGGCCCTGGAACAGTTAAATCAAAAACTTCTTCCTCGCCCGCATAGGTAATGGAGACAATTTTGTCCCAATAAATGTCACTGTCACTGGTCTTTTGGCGAATAAATTCACTGCTACGGTTGCGAAACCGACCTTCGTCGGTTGGGTTCCAGTCGGCGCAGGCCGACTTGGCAAATGTAGCTGCGGTTTTTAACCGCCGTATATTTGTCAAAATGGCGCAGGGCAATGCCAGATAATCACCTGTAGTCAGTTCGTCCAGGCGTTTCCAGCCGGTAAGTGTGCGGAATTTGTGATTGCCGGTAGCCTTGATTGAACGGCCCAAACGGGTTTGCAATAAATATACAGGCTTAACGCCGGTAGAAAAGGCGCGGCTGACTACGGCCGTTTCCAGCTTGAGCGTATCCTCATTCAAAGCCCATACCAAAAAATCAGACTGCCCAGCCAAATCGCGGATAGGAGTACGGCGTCCTGAATCGGCCAGCGTGATCAGGGAATCTCCGGTTAAACAACCGGAATCACGCAAATCGGAAAGCAACGGCCGTTTATCCTGACGCTGCTCCACGGCCCGGCTGAGCTGGGCCGCGGCCAATACCGGCACGTCCAGCTCGCGGGCCAGCCCTTTCAAGCTGCGCGAAATTTCGCTGATTTCCTGGACGCGATTATTGCCGCCTCGTTCCGTGACCATCAACTGCAAATAGTCAATCATAATCAAGTCAAGGCCATGTTCCGCGTAGAGGCGGCGGCATTTGGTGCGCAGTTGGTTGGGCGTGATGGAAGGCGTGTCATCAATAAAAATGTTCGTCTGGGAAAGACGGCCGATAGCTTCCATAAAAATCGGCCACTCATGCTCATGCAGTTGGCCGCGCCGCAGCCGCTGCGAATCAATCCGGGTTTCGGCGGACAACATGCGCTGCACTAATTGTTCGCCGGACATTTCCAGGTTGAAGATGGCGATACGTTTGCCGTACCGGGTGGCGGCCGTGAGAGCAATGGCATTTTGCAGGGATGTTTTCCCCATGCCGGGCCGGGCGGCCAGAATAAGCAGGTCAGATTTGTTCAGGCCGCCCAACAGCCGGTCCAAATCAGTGAAGCCGGTAGGCACGCCGATAATATCTTCGCCCCGCTCAGTAAGCCTTTCGATGCGTTCCAGATAATCGCGGGCGATCTGGCTGATGGGGGTCAGGTCGCGGGTAGTGCGCTCTTCACTGACGCTGAAGAGGGCTTGTTCGGCGCGGTCTATGACGATGGAGATCTCTTCGGCTTCTTCGTAGGCCAGGTTGGCAATGGCGCTGGCGGCGTTGATCAGTTGGCGGCGGGTGGAAGCGGCTTCGACGATACGGCCGTAATGAGCCGCATTCACCGACGTGGGCACAGCATTCACCAGGCCAATAATCACCCCCTCCCCCCCAATTTCCTCCAACTGTTCCCGGCGGCGCAGTTCATCCGTCAGCGTCAGCAAATCCAGCGGTTCCCGCCGTTCATTTAAGGATAGAATGGCCTCGTAAATCCACTTATTCTGCACCTTGTAAAAATCGCGCGGATGCAAAAAATTAGCCACGTCATAGATGGCGTCCGGGTCAATCAGCAGCGAGCCTAAAACAGCTTCTTCCGCTTCCAGATTATGGGGGGGCAGACGTTCAATCGTACTCATAAATAAAGAAAACGTGAAACAGAAAGTTTCACGTTTACGTCATCAATATTGCGTATTGCGTATTGCGTATCGACGGAAAGTTTACGCAGTACGCAATACGTAATACGCAGTACGTCACTCTTCAAAATCATCAAAGTCCAACGTATCCAGAAAATCGGAAAAAATGTCCAACGTTTCCCCTTCACCTGCCGGGGGAAGTTCCTCTTCCAGAATATCCGGTTCCGGCAGGACGCCCACTTCATCCATGACATCTTCATTGACAAAGATGGGCACTTTGACGCGCACACCCAGGGCGATGGCATCAGAGGAACGGCTGTCAATTTCTTTCATCTCGCCGTTCACGTCAATGAACAGGCTGGCATAAAACACGCCGTCAATCAGGGCGCGGATGAGAACGTGGGATACTTTGCCGCCCAATTCTTCTATGATATTTTTGAGCAAATCATGCGTCACGGGCCGGGCCACTTCTACATCTTGCAGCTCGATGGTGATGGCATCAGCTTCATAAGGCCCAATCCAGATGGGTAATTGACGCTCACTATCCACCTCTCGCAGCACAACAATGCGATGTTGTGATACCAGGCTTATGCGAATGCTGTCAACCTCAACTTCGATCATGAATGTCCTCTCTGGTTTGTACCAATTTGGGCAGCATGGTTCAGCTACCTTTTTTTATCGTGTACTTTCAGGATTTTAGCATAAAAGCGAAATTTGTTCACCCGATTTTTTTGTAGAGCGATTTTGCAAATCACTCAAGGACGATTTACAAAATCGTCCTGCAAATTAGTCAGACAATACCCAGGTTTGGCCGGACAAGACGAAATCAAGTTGGGATAAGGTGGTCAGGTTGGGCCGCGTTACTTTGACGATG